>JACZSI010000068.1 GCA_022574265.1 Chloroflexota bacterium
CGCCGAGCGTGCCGCGGTCCACGAGCTCGCGGAGGCGGTCGATGGGGAACGTGACGTTGATGTCGCGCATGAACGCCGTGCGGTCGAAGCCGATGCTCGTGTGGCTCTGGATGATGTCGGCGGCGGCGGCGCTCGACGGGATCGTCCGGTAGGTCTGGTCGCCGGAGCTGAAGGGGGCGTCGCTCCGCAGGTGCAGGCCGGCGGTGGTCACGAGCGCGAGCTTGGCCTCGGACAGCGGCTTGCGTAGGGGCGCGAAGGGCGCGTCGTCGTGCTCCCTGGCGGGGAAGTTCAGGTGGCCCTGGCGGGCGGTGTCGGTCAGGTCTTCGAGCCTCGGCATCGCGAGCTCCTCCAGCCGTTCTCTGTCCCGGTGCAAGCGTCGGTTCCTACGACCGTTTCGACCATCCCCCCGTCCCGCTCCCTGGCCAGGAAGGGGGTGAGAAACCCGGATACGGGGGACACCCCCGTGCCCCCGGCAGAGGGGCAACGCCCCTTTGCACTCCCCGTGTTTGCGGCTGGCGGACCCGCTGTGCTCCGCGCCGCGCTTCTTGAGGGTTGCCGCCCCTTCCGTCAACGTGTAGGGGCGCCATTCATGGCGCCCGAGGGCGCGATCAATCGCGCCCCTACGCCCATCCAATGCTGCGCCGCCATTGTAACGCGCGCCCTACTCCTGGGGCCCGACCGGCCCGCGAAGCTGCTTCGTGCGTCCGACCCGCGCCTTGGCGTCGAGACGACGGCGGACGGACGCCTTGGTCGGTGCCGTCGGCCGGCGTGCGCGCTGCGGCTCGGCGGCGCGGCGGATCAGGCCGACGAGCCGCTCCAGCGCGTCGGCGCGGTTGCGGTCCTGCGAGCGGAACCGCTGCGCCTTGATGACGACGACGCCGTCGCTGGTCATGCGCCGGCCGGCCAGCGACCGCAGGCGGGTGCGGACGTCGTCCCGGATCGCCGGCGAGCGCGCAGCGTCGAACCGCAGCTGCACGGCCGTCGCGACCTTGTTGACGTGCTGACCGCCGGGGCCGGACGAGGTGAAGAACGAGAACTCGACCTCGCTCTCGCCGAGCCACAGCGTGTCGGTCACGCGGATCATGGCCCTAGGGTACCTCGCCACTCTGACGAATCGCCATCGGGGGCTGGTCAAGGAGTCGAGCCCTGGTGCCGTTCGTGGTGAGGTTCTCGAACCACGAACAAAGGTTGGCCGGCAACCGGCCGTTCGCCCTTCGAGTGCCTCAGGACGAACGAGAACCCTTCCGGAGACCGCCCTATGAGCAGATCGCGATGCTATCCTGGGCCAGCCAGCCTTGACCGCAGGGGGCCACGATGGGACGCAGCAGCAACGCGACGCGCTTCGGCCTGAACCCCCGTGGGCTCTCCTACGAGCGGACCGTCGCGGTCGCGAAGGCCGCCGAGGCCGCCGGGTTCGACAACATCGCCTTCAGCGACCGGCCGCCGGAGCCCAACATCGAGGCTTGGACGATGGCGACGGCGATCGGCGTGCAGACCGAGCGCATCCGGCTGACGCATTCCACGCTCAACGTGCCCTTCCGCAACGCCGGCATGCTCGCGAAGATGGCCGCGAGCCTGGACGTGATCACCGGCGGCGGCCGCGTGCTGCTGACCCTGGGCGCGGGCGGCCAGGAGAAGCACTACGCGGGCTACGGCATCACGCTGGGGACGCCCGCCGAGCGCTTCGAGCGCCTGGAGGACACCATCGCCATCCTCCGCGGGCTGTGGGCCAACGAGTCGTTCACGTACGAGGGGAAGCAGCTGAGCGTGGCCGAGGGCGTGGTCGACCCGCGGCCGGTCGACGGCACGATCCCCATCTTCTTGGGTGCGGGCAAGCCGCGGATGATGGCGCTCACGGGCCGCGTGGCCGACGGCTGGATCAAGAACGGCGGCTGGCCGGAGTCCATCGAGGCCTACCGCGAGCAGGTCGCGCTGCTCGAAGCCGGCGCGGAGTCAGCAGGCCGGGACCCGGCGGCGCTGCACCGCGTGCTGAACTGCACGGCCTACGTGGGGTCCGCCGACCCGGCCTCCCTCATGCCACAGACCCTCGGCACGCGCGGCGGCATCATGGGCACGGCGGACCAGGTGCTCGAGCAGATCGAGACGTGGCGCGAGGCGGGCGTGGACACGTTCCACGTGCAGTTCCCAGGGGACATGATCGACGAGCAGCTCCCCGCCTTCGGCGAGCAGGTGATCGCGAAGCTGCGCGGGTAGGCTGCTACGCGTACGCGGGGGCGGCGGCTTGGGAGGCCATGACGGCGCGCTGCGCGAGCATGGCCTCGGCGAGCGCGTCCAGCCTGCGGCTGACGACGGAGAGCGCGCGGGCCCGGACGATGTTCCCCAGCTCCGGGTCGGCGCTCATGAGCTCCCGCAGTCCACTCGCCTCGAAGCGAGCCGCCGAGGCGCGCTCGGAAGCGACGGCGGTGAGCGAGTACACGCAGGGCTCGGCCAGCGCCGACCAGCCGACGATCTGGCCCGGCCGGGCGGTGGTCATCTTCTGGTGCGGCGTGTCTATCCCCCACCAGCCGGGGACGGGCATCCGCAGCTCCACGGTGCCTTCGAGCACGACGTAGAGGCGCTCGGCGGGCTCCCCGGCGGAGAAGAGCACGGCGCCCTTCTTGAAGCGCACGTGCTCGGCAAGGCGGTCCAGGCTCTGGGCCTGGCGGGGCGATAGGTCAGCGAAGAGCTCGCTGTTCATGATGGCGTGAGCGATCGGTGACATTGGCAGCCCACTCCCATGTGTTCGATTCAGCAAGCACGATAGGGCTGGACGCGATGGCGCGCACGTGGCTTACCAGGCGGATTTCGCCGATTCGGCACGCTACACGTCGCAGGCGACGTCCATCTCGGCGCAGGTTGTCCGCAGCCAATCGACGACGTCACGGTGCAGCGGGATGCCGTGGGCGCGGTGCTCGGCCTCGGCCTCCCACTCGAGCTGGCCGGCGACCATGACCCGCTCGTGGCCGGGCGCGGGCGGCGTGGCGGCGAGCTCGCCGATGAAGTCGTCCATCGTCTGCTTGAACTCCTCGACGTCGGTGAACGCGGACACGTCGTAGGCCGCGACGTAGTGCCGGAAGTGCGTGCGCGGGAGGCGCGTGGCGAAACCGGCGCCGGAGAGCACGCTGCACAGGACCTCCACCGCGGCGGCGAGCCCGTATCCCTTGTGCGAGCCGAGCTCCCGCGTGCTCCCGAGCGGCAGGCCGAAGTAGGCGTCGGGCACCGGGACCGCTTCCATGATGGGCGTGCCAGCAGCGTCCGCCACGGTGCCGGGCGGCAGCAGCGAGCCGAGCCGCTTCGCGTTCCGGAGCTTGTTGACGGCGACGGTGCTCGTCGCCATGTCCAGCACGAAGGGGTGCCGATCGAGGGCCGGCGCCGCGATGGCGATGGGGTTGGTGCCCAGCCGCGGCTCGGCACCGAACGTCGGCAGGACCGACGGGCCCGTGGCGGTCATGCACATGCCGACCATGTCGTGGGCGAGGGCGCGCATCGCGTGGTAGGAGGCCATGCCGAGGTGGCCGCAGTTGAACATGGTCACGACGCCGACGCCGGTCTCGCGCGCCTTGGCGATCGCGAGGTCCATCGCCTTCGGCACGAGGATGACGCCGAGGCCGCGGTCGCAGTCGATGTTGGCGATGGCGGGGCGGTCGCGCACGACCGTCCATTCCGGGTTGGGGTTCGTGGTGCCGTCGGCGTAGCGGTCGAGGTAGACCTTGAGCATGTTGGAGACGCCGTGGCTCTCGACGCCGCGCAGGTCGGCCGAGACCAGCACGTCGGCGGCGAGCTCCGCGTCGGCGGGCGGCACGCCCATCTTGGCGATGAGCCCGGCGGCCGCCGCACGGAGGGCGTCCGCATCGACGCGTACGGCGTCCCGCTCAGGGACCTTGAAGCTCTCGACCATGGCGGGATTCTACACGTGGGCCGGGGGCTCAGATCAACAGCTCTCCCCTACCCAGGCTCCGCCAGGAAGGGGGTGGAAAAGCAGGATAGGGAGGTTACTTCTTCCACTGGGAGAGCTTGGCGCCCTCGCCGGAGAGGATGGTCTCCACGTCGGGCTTGCGCGGGGTGATGTCCTTGAACGGCCCGCCGGTGCCCTCGTAGCCGGGGTACGCGCGCCGCTCGACGGGGAAGATGTGGATCTCGTTCTCGGCGGGGTCGCGGTAGACGTTCATCGGCTCGCCACCGTCCTCGACGATCCGTGCCTGCTCGTCGAGCATGCGGCGGAACATGATGAGGCCGACGTCGGAGACGCCGAGGCGCTCGGTCGTGCGGTCCATGATCGCGCCCTGGATGACCCAGGCGGTCTGGTCCTGGCCGCGTACGTAGTCGTCGCGGAGCCGGCCGTCCTCGTAGTACGCGGAGACGTTCTCGAAGGGCACGTTCCCCTCGTTGGTCTCCTCGCCGTCCTTGAGGAACTTGTGCGAGAGCACGAGGTGGTCGGTGTGCGTGTCGTCGATGGGTATGCGGTATTGAAGGGTGTCGCCGTTGCGCAGGATGTGGGGGAACAGGATGGGATGCCCCAGCTTCCAGTTGTCGTCGTCCTCCGTCTCGTCGCCGATGAGCCGGCGCTTGATGACGCCGTAGTCGGTGATCTCGAACCCGATCTTGCGGTGCTCGGCGCCCTTGGACATCGTGCGCGAGTTCCATTCGTCGCGCTCCGCGGCCGGCTTCTTGCGGTTCATGACCCAGCCGCCGTAGTAGCGGTGGAGCCACTGGAAGTGCAGCGGGTCGAGCGAGTTCTCGTGGCACTGGAGCCAGTTGCACGCGAGCTTGACCGACGTCGCGCTCCGGATGCCGTCCCAGACCAAGATGTCCCATCGCGGGAGCAGCGGCGCGGGCTCCGGGCCCATGTAGGCGAAGATCAGCCCGCCGAGCTCCTCGGCCTTGTACGCCTTGAGCTTGACCTTCTCCTTGAAGCGGCTGCCCTCGGGCTCGGACGGCTGGTCGACGCACTGGCCGTTCACGTCGTAGAGCCAGCCGTGGTAGGCACAGCGGATGCCCTCGGGCTCGGGGATGCCGTAGGAGAGGTTCGCCTTGCGGTGCGCGCAGGAGGGCTCGATGAGCCCGAGCTTGCCGGCGGCGCTGCGGAAGAGCACGAGGTCCTCGCCGAGGAGGCGGACCTCCTTGGTGGGGTTGTCGTCGTTGAGCTGGATGCTGCCGGCGATCGGGTGCCAGTAGCGCCGCATCAGCTCGCCCATCGGCGTGCCGGGCCCGACGCGCGTCAGCCGGTCGTTCATCTCCGCGGTGAGCATGCTTCTAGCCTCCTGCTCGGTCGCTCTGGCCCGGTCCCGCTATTTGACGAACTCGGGGCGCTTCACGCCGTCGCCGGAGAGCACGGCCTCCACGTCGTTGTGGACGACGATGTCCTTGAACGGGCCGCCGGGGATGCCCTCGTAGCCCGGGTATTCGAACCGCTCGCACGGGACCATGATGATCTCGTTCTCCACCGGGTCGCGGTGGGTGTTGAGCGGGTCGCCCCCGTCCGCGACCACCTGCATCTGCTCCTCGAGCATCCGGCGGTACATGATGAGGCCGATGTCCGTGACACCGAGGCGCTCGGTCGTGCGGTCGGTGATGGCGCCTTGGATGATCCAGGCGGTCTGGTCTTGGCCGACCACCCAGTCGCCCTTGATCCGCCCGTCCTCGTCGTAGACGGGGATCTCCTGGTACGGGACGACGCCTGGCTGCTCCTCGCCGTCCTTGAGGGCGCGCCAGTTGAGCATCAGGTGCAGGGTGTGCGTGTCGTCGACCGGCACGCGGAACTGGAGGTTGATGCCGATGCGCAGGATATTGGGGAAGAAGACGGGGTGGCCCAGCCTCCAGTTGTCGTCCTCCTCCGTCTCGTCGCCGATGAGCCGGCGCTTGATGACGCCGTAGCTCGTCTTCTCGAAGCCGATCTTGTGGTGGTCCGCGCCCTTCGTGAGCGTCCGGAGGTTCCAGGCGTCGCGCTCCGCTTGCGGCTTCTTCCTATTCATGACGTAGCCGCCGTAGTAGCGGTGCAGCCACTGGAAGTGCAATGGGTCGAGCGAGTTCTCGTGGCACTGCAGCCAGTTGCACGGCAGCATGCACACGTCCACGTCGCGGACGCCGGGCCAGACCAGCATGTCGTAGCGCGGGAGCAGCGGCGCGGGCTCCGGGCCCATGTAGGCGAAGATGAGGCCGCCGAGCTCCTCGGCCAGATACGCCTTGAGCTTGACCTTCTCCTTGAAGCGGCTGCCCTCGGGCTCGGACGGCTGGTCGAGGCACTGGCCGTGGATGTCGTAGAGCCAGCCGTGGTAGGCGCAGCGGATGCCCTCGGGCTCCGGGATGCCGTACGACAGGTTCGCCTTGCGGTGTGCGCAGGAGGGCTCGATCAGGCCGATCTCGCCGGCGGCGCTGCGGAACAGGACGAGGTCCTCGCCGAGCAGGCGGACCTCCTTGGTGGGGTTGTCGTCGCTGAGCTCGACGCTGGCCGCGATGGGGTGCCAGTAGCGGCGCATGAGCTCGCCCATCGGCGTGCCGGGACCGACCCGCGTCAGGCGCTCGTTCTGCTCTGCCGTCAGCATGGCTGAGTCCTCGCTCCTACGGGGAGGGGAGCGGCCGTGCGCGCGCGGCGCCGGATCCTCCGCCCATTACCTGAGCTTATAGCCCAGGGTACGACCGTAGTCAACGGCCCGGCGGAGCCGAACGCCGCATTCCGCAGCGCGGGGGGCAAAAAAGTGTCCCGAGTGATCGGGGCGCCCGAGCTTGGCGTTGGTTCTCGGCTCCGCGGTTGCCCGCTCGGCTCCGGCCCTCGTCCGCGCTCTTTCCTCGTTCACTCGGGACTGCTCAAGCGTACATCAGCACATACAAGCAGTGTCAAGTGCTGATGCGACGGATCTGCGAGCAATCTGAGGATGCCGGTCTCGGGTCTTAGGGGTAGACGAAGTCGAGCTCGTGCCGGGCCATGGGGCTGACCTCGCGCCAGCCGGCCGAGCGCGCCATCCACCGCTCGTGGTGCTCGGAGCGCTGGTGCGCGGCGAAGGCCTCGGCGTCCACGAACACCTCGTAGAGGCAGATGACGGTCGGGTCCGAGAGGTCCTGGAGCACCTCGTAGCGAACGCACCCCGGCTCCGCGACGCAGACCGCCGCGTACGCGCGCATGCTCGTCAGGTACTCGTCGAGGTGCTCGGGCTTGATCTTGTGCGTGCCGACGACGACGTGCATGGTTCTGCCGCCCGTTAGAGCGCGTAGAGGCGCTCGGCGTTCGGGCCGAGGATCTTGTCGACGGAGGCCGGCGGGACGGTGCCGCCGTCGCGCAGGATGCGCAGCGCCAGTATCTCCGACGCGGTGTCGTTGTGCCCGTAGTCGGTGCCGATCACGATGTGGTCGTCGTCCGTGGCGGCGAGCACGTAGGGCAGGTCGTCGGCCGTCTGGCAGGCGACCCACATGTTGTTCTCGCGCAACACGTCCGTGCCGGGCCAATCGCGCTTCTGCCGCGCGAAGCGCAGCGCGAGGTCGTTGAGGGCGTACGGCAGCCACGAGGCGCTGATCTCGATCCAGCCCCAGCGCAGCTTGGGGAAGCGCTGCGGCGTGCCCTGCATGATGAGGTCGTGGAAGGCGCCGACGGCCGGCAGCTTGAACTTCGAGAAGCCGAAGTCGCGGTCGATGAGCTCGAACGCCTGCATGTTGCCGGCGGCGGCGTGGATGCAGATGGGCATATCCAGCTCGATCGCCTCCTCGTACAGCGGGAACATGTACGGGTCGGAGAGGCGGTGGTCGCCCTCGATGCCGCGCATGAACACGGCGCACGCGCCGTGCTCCTTGCCGAAGCGGAGCTCCTCGATCGCCCGGTCCATGGAGTGGAGGGACGGGATGACCGCCCAGCGGAGCCGCCCTTCGCCCTGCTCCCAGATGTCGGCCAGCCAGCGGTTGTAGGCCCGGGAGAGGGCGTAGTCGGTGTCGGCGTGGTGCGTGCGCTGGGTCAGGAAGAAGCTCGGGTAGAGCACGTGGACGTCCACGCCCATCTCGTCCATGTGCGCAAGCCGCTTCTTGATGTCGGACGCCTCGCGGGTCTCCGGCGAGGTGTCGGCTCCGACGTTCGCCGTCCGCTTGAAGGCGCGGCCCTCGACCAGCCAGTACTCGTCAGGGCCGCCGGAGCGGGGCACGAGGACCTGCGGCTTGTGCGCCTCGTCCTCCTCGCGCATGAACTCCCACGTGCGGTCGGTCTCGATCACGTGTGCGTCTGAGTCGATCACTCTCATCGCGTCTCCCTCCCACATCCCGGCCGTTACGCCGTCGTGGCGCAACGTTAAAGCATCTCGAACGCCCCGGCCACCTACCGGGCGAGGACGCCGCCGTCCACCGGAAGGTCGATCCCGGTGATGAAGTCGGCGTCCGGCGAGGCGAGGAAGACGGCCGCGAGTGCGACGTCGCGCGGCATGCACGGCCGTCCGATGAGGTTGTCCACCGGACCGCGGTTGCGGTCGGGGGCGCCCGGCTCCGCTATGGTCTGCACGCGGTTCGGCGTGATGCTGTTGACCCGGATGGCGTGCGGGGCGAGCTGGACGGCGAGCGCCCGCGTCAGGTTGAGCACGCCGCCCTTGGCTGCCGGATAGGCGGTCGCGTTCTCTCGCCCACGATGTCCGGACGTGGACGCGATGTTGACGATGCGTCCGCCGTCGCCCTGCTCGACCATCTGCTTGGCGGCGTACTTGGTGACGAGGAAGACGCTTTTCAGCGACACGCCGATGACGCGGTCCCACTCGGCCTCCGGGAGCTCGAGCACGTTGGTGCGGTCGACGACGCCGACGTTGTTCACGAGCAGATCGACGCGGCCCCACTGAGCGACCACGTCGGCGACCATGCGCTCGGCGTCCGCGCTCGAGGTCACGTCGGCCGTCAAGGCAAGCGCGGCGCCGTCGCGCTCGGCGTTGATGGCGCCGGCGACGGCCTGCGCGCGCTCCTCGAGCCAGTCGACGACGGCCACGCTCGCGCCCTCCTCGGCGAAGGCGTGCGCGATGGCCTCGCC
>JACZSI010000213.1 GCA_022574265.1 Chloroflexota bacterium
GGCAACTCCGGCCTCAACGTCTCGGTCATCGGGCTCGGGACCAACAACTTCGGGAACCCCAACCGCATCCCCGACCCCGCGCAGAGCGCGCGGGTCGTACACAAGTGCCTGGACGTGGGCATCAACTTCATCGACACGGCCGCCTCCTATAGCAAGGGCGAGAGCGAGGTGCACATCGGCGAAGCCCTCAAGGGCCGGCGCGCCGACGCGATCGTCGCGACCAAGTACAACCTCGCCAAGCTGGAGGGGCAGTCGCCCCGCGACCGCGTCATCCAGGAGGTCGAGAAGAGCCTCAAGAACCTCCAGACCGACTACATCGACCTGTACCAGATCCACTTCCCGAGCGCGGAGATCTCGCAGGAGGAGGTCCTCGAGCCCCTGAACGAGCTCGTGGAGCAGGGCAAGGTCCGCGTCATCGGCGAGTCCAACTACTCCGGCTGGCGCCACGCGCAGGCGGACGCGACGTCCGCGCAGCACGGCTGGGCCCGCTTCGAGTCCTCCCAGAGCTACTACAACCTCTTCCGCCGCCAGGCCGAGCTCGAGCTGCTCCCGTTCTGCACCGCGGCGGACGTCGGCTTCCTGCCGTACTTCCCGCTGGCGGGCGGCTGGCTGTCCGGCAAGTACCAGTCGGGCACGGCGGTCGGCGAGAAAGCCCGGAGCATGGTCGGCCGGCTCCAGGGCGACGAAGCCGCCGTCGCGACGCTGGGCCAGCTCGACGCATACGCCGGCGAGCACGGCCACTCCGTGCTGGACCTGGCTTTCTCGTGGCTGCTCGCCCACCCGGCCGTGAGCTCCGTTATCGCCGGCGCCATGACCGAGGAGCAGGTCGAGGCGAACGCGAAGGCCGGCGACTGGAAGATGACGATCGAGGAGCGCGACGCCATCGACGCGATCGCACCGTGGGGCGGCACCGGCAACGAGGTCGAGTCGTTCGGGATGGGGGGCGCGGCGCCGCTGCGTTGAGCGGGGCCGCGCCGCTCAGTAGTCCTGCGTCGCGCCGACCACGTTCCTGAGCTCCTCCCCGCGGAGGAACCGGCCCAGGTTGTCCACGAACACCGCCCGCTGCATCTGCCACTTGTCCGGGTCGTCGGCTGCGAGCCCAGGGCTGAGGATGACGTTCGGCAGCGCCCATAGCTCCGAGTCCGCGTCGATAGGGGTGCTCGAGTTCAGCGCCGCTCCGGCGATGTGGCCGTCGCGGATCGCCGCGATGAGCGCATCGTCGTCGATGCCCCGCCGGCCGCCCGTGAGGTTGATGACGTAGGAGCCCGGTTTCATGGACCGCAGCTCCGCCTCGCCGATGAGGACGCCGGACGTTGGGGGAAGCGTTAGGAAGAGGACATCCGCCTCGCGCAGCATCGCCCCGAGGTATTCGGGCGGGCCGAGCTCATCGACGTAGGGAGGCGTAGTGGCCACCGTGCGCTTCGTGGCCAGCACGCGCATGCCCAGGGCCTTCACCGTCCGCGCCAGCTCCGAGCCGACGGTCCCCAGCCCGACGATCCCGACCGTCTTCTCGCCGACCTTGTCCATGGAGGTGAGGCCGCGGTCCCAGACCGTCCGCCGCTGGGCCTCGAGGATGACGGGCAGCTTCTTCGCCAGGCCGTACATGCACGCGATGCCGAACTCCGCGAAGGGCCGGCCGTGGATCCCCGTCGACGTGGTGAGCGTGATGGACCGCTCGCGCACCGAGGGAGTCAGGAACCGGCCTCCGCCCCCCGAGGTGGTGTGCAGCCAAACGAGCTTCCCCATCCGGTCGATCAGCTCGTCGCCGACCGGCTCGCCGGCGAAGAGCACGTCGATCGAGTCGAGGTCCGCATCGGCATCGCCGTCCACGAACTCCACGTCCGGGAACTCGTCGACGAAGGAGTGGCGGTCCGCCTCGGAGAGGGGAAGCCGCAGCAGGACGCTATGGGCCGTCATGGCCTTCCCCCTTGAGCTGGCCGGCTGCCGGTGGGCTGGCTCGGAACGTTATCCAGCACCGCGGCGAGCGTCAAGACGGCGGCCTGACTGTGCGCCTCCGCTCCTCGCTCCGGCTCCGGACTAAAGCTCACGGTTACTCAGCGCGCGCTCGGTCCGCGCTCGCCGGTCGTCCTGAGCCCTGCGGCCTCGCTCAGGACAGGCTCCGCGAAGGATCTCGCCGCCGCCGCTTGTTGGGTGGCACCCTCGGCGTATGGTTCGCGCTACGAGACCGGTTCATCAGCGCGAGGGCACGGGGGGGGGGTGACGGGATGGGCACACTGCTCTACATCGCTACCGGGGAAGGCGTCGTCAC
>JACZSI010000214.1 GCA_022574265.1 Chloroflexota bacterium
CTGACCAGGCTGAAGGGGATCATCGAGGTCGGCGCCGCCGTCGAGATCGACGCGGTCCTGACCGGCGACGGCCTCGTTGCCCGCAAGGTCAGCGGGGACAAGGACAAGGGCGGCGGCGATGCCGGCGCTGGCGCTGACGATGCGGACGTCGAGGACGAGGACGAGGGTGAAGAAGAAGACGACGAGGACAAGGCGCGGGGCGAGAAGGTCGAGATCGAGGGCGTCATCGAGGCGGTCGAGGTCGATGGCGATGGCAACGTCGTGAGCATCACCGTGGACGGCCAGACGGTCGCCATCGGGTCACAGACCGACGTGAAGGGGACGATCGAGGTCGGCGCCACCGTCGATATCGACGCGGTGCTCACCAGCGGCGTCCTCGTCGCCCAGAAGGTCCGCGTCGAGGATGACGATGACGCTGGCTCCTCGGATGACGAGGACGCCGCCGGTGACGACGAGGACGACGACGACGACGGAGACGACGCCGACAGCTCAGGGAGCGGGTCGGGTTCCTAGGCGAAGAGCTCGCGGCTCCGCTTGATGTAGTCCGAGGTCCGGTAGGCGAGCGCGCAGACCGTCGGCGTGGCGGCATAGCCCGCCATCGTTGGGAACACCGCCGAGCCCACGATGAACAGGTTCTCGGCGTCGTGGGCCTGGCACCAGCCGTTGACCACCGACGTCTCGGGGTCGTCGCCCATCCTGGCCCTGCCTGCCCAGCGGCTCGCCCTCCCGGCGGCCGCGCTCCACACGTGGTCCGCCCCCGCCTCCCTCATCAGCCGCTCGCCGATGGGCGCGAGGAACGCCCACATCCGCCGCTCGTTCTGGTGGAAGCGGAGCGTGGTGCGGGGGAGCGGGAGGCCCCACTCGTCCTTCCGGACGGGATCGAGGTCCACGAAGTTGTCCCGGTGGGGCAAACACTCGGCCTGCATGTTGAGCTCGAAGGAGCGCGCGTAGTAGTGCGCCAGGTTCTCCTTGTACCGAGCGCCCCAGCGCGGCCACCCCGGAGGGACGGAATCGAAGCGCTCGACGGGCGTGCCGCCGCCGCTCGTCCCGATGGTCGCGCCGCGGATGAAGCCGACGCCTGCGTGGTCGAAGTTGTTGCCGTTGAAGTCGTCCATCCGCATCCCGGCGTTCGGGCCGATGAAGGCGTTGACGTACGTGTCGTCGAACAGCCCGCTCGCGCGCACGTTCCCGTGCGCCATCACGTGGCGCCCCACGCGGCCGCTGGAGTTCGCCAGCCCGCGGCGCTTCCCCTCGCCGCTGCCCGAGAGCAGCAGCAGGCGCGTGATCTCGTAGACGAACGCGCCGAGGACCACCACCGACGCCGACTGGTGCTGCGCGCGGCCTTCGGCGTCGAAATAAGCGACCCCGGTGACCTTCCCACGCGCGTCGGTCTCGATGCGGAATACCTTGGACCGCGTCCGTAGGTCGAGATTGCCGGTCTCCAGCGCCACGGGGATCACCGTGAACGGCGTGGCCGTCTTGGCGCCGACGTGGCAGCCGTAGTTGTTGCAGTGGCCGCAGTAGACGCAAGCCGGCCGCTCCGGGATGCGCTGGTCGTACGGCGCCGGTGGCTTGTACGCCTCCGAGGTGATGCCGCACGGGGTGGGGTAGGGGTGGTAGCCCAGGCGCCGGGCCGCCTCCCCGAAGAGCTTGTTCCGAGCGCCCTCCCGTATCGGCGGCATCGGGTAGCCGCGCTGGCGCGGCCCCTCGAAGGGGTTGGCGCCGGCCAGCCCGGAGACGCCCATCTCCCACTCGAACTTCTCGTAGTAGGGCTCGAGGTCGTCGTAGGCGATGGGCCAATCGGCGACCTCGTAGCCGCTGAGGTCGGCGTCCGCCCGCTCGGCAACGCCGCTCGCCACCTCGTTCGTGTAGACCTTGAAGTCGCCCGGCGAGAAACGCGTGGTGCTGCCCGTCCACAGCATCAGACCACCGCCCACGCTGTTGTGAGGCGTCGAGGTGAACTGCTTCCGCGTGGGCGAGGCCCGATCGGGGCGGACCGAGATCGGCTCGTGCCGCACACCCTCCTCGAACTCCCGGCGGACCGTCGCCCTGATGGAGTCTTTATAGGCGTAGTCCTCGAACTCGAGCTCCGGGCCGCGCTCGAACCCGACGACGTTCAGCCCCGCCGAGGCGAGCTCCTTGGCCATGATCCCGCCAACGGCGCCCATGCCCACGATGGCGACGTCAGCGTGAGCGGCCACGCCACTCCTCCTCGGTGCGATAGGGGCGGTCCA
>JACZSI010000069.1 GCA_022574265.1 Chloroflexota bacterium
CTGCGAGGGCTCCTCGAGGCCCGCGAGCATCAGCCGGAGGTTCATGAAGTGCTGCTCCGCGAGCACCTCGGTCGGCGCCATGAGCGCGCCCTGGTGGCCGGCCGCGACCGCCGTGAGCAGCAGCGCGAGGGCCACGACGGTCTTGCCAGCGCCGACGTCGCCTTGCAGCAGGCGGCTCATGGGCCGCTCGGCGGTCGCGATGTCGTCCATGGCCTCGGCCAGCGCCGTCTCCTGGCCCTTGGTCAGTGCGAAGGGCAGCGAGCCCAAGAACGCCCGGACCGGCTCGGGCATCGGCGCCAGCGGGATGCCCTTGGCTTTGCGCTGGCCGTTGCCCCGCTTCGCCGCGACCGCGAGCTGGAGCACCAGCAGCTCGTCGAAGGCGAGGCGGACGCGCGCGGTCTCCTTGGTCTCGGTCGAGTCGGGGTAGTGGGCCTGGGCGACGGCTTCGGAGAGCGCGATCAGGCCGAGACGCTCGCGCAAGGCGTCGGGCAGCGTATCCTCGATGCGCAAGCTGCCGTCGACGCTCGCCGTGTCCAGCGCCTCGCGCACGATGCGGCGCATGGTCCTCGCGGGCAGGCCCTCGGTCGAGGGGTAGACCGGGACGAGCCGGCCGGTGTGCACCAGGTCGGCGGCGTCCGGGTCGTCCAGCGGCTCCCACTCGGGCGACTCCATCTGCGTTCGGCCGTTGAAGACCACGACCCTGCCGCTGAGCACGAGCTGCGCGTTCCCCTTGCCGCTCTGGGATGCCTTGGCCATAGCCCGCAACAGGGTCTGTGTGAGCCACGGTTGGCCGAACCAGACCACGCGCAGGTTCCCGGTCTCGTCGCCGACCACGGCCTCGGTCACGCTGAGGCGGCCGCCGCGGCCCATCTTTACCTGGCGCGCCTCCCACAGCGAGACGACGATGGTCTGGTCCTCGCCGGGGCGCACCTGCGCGACGGTCCGGCGCTGGCTGTAGTCCAAGTGGCGGTTGGGGAAGAGGAAGACCAGGTCGCGCACGGTCTCGACGCCCATCTTGGCGAGCTTCGCTACGTGCGCTCGCGTGACGCTCTTGAGCCGCAGGACCGGCGCGTCGATCGTCGGCGCGGGCGGGGGCGCCTGCGCGCGGGGCGCGCGGCGTGGGGCTGGCTCGGGCGCTTCGCCGGAGGTGGCGAGCAGACGCTCGGTCTCGCGGGCCCACCGCTCGCGCATCGTGGCGTCAAGCTCGCCGTAGCCGACCGAAAGCATGCCGTGGTCCGCGAGCCATCGGATCGCGGGGTCGGCGTCGGCGTCGCCGAGCAGCGTGCGGAGGAAGCCGTCGAGGCCGCCGGAGACCGCGCGGTCGGCGAAGCCGTTCGCGGTTTCCATGGCCAGGATGTTGCGCAGCGCGCGCAGCCGGCCGGCGCTGGACTTGGGGGCGGTCGGTGGTCGAGAGGTCACGCCGGTAGGGTAGCCGAGGGGCCGCGTTCGCTACAACGCGCGCGCGACGCGGCTACGGTGCCAGGCGCGGTCTACGCCCGCTCGTTGGCAGGCTGCGGCTCGGCTGAGCGCCGGCGCAGGGTCTCTTGGTCGAGCCCGCACTGGACGCACTCGACGTATGGCCTGGAGCCGTCGAGCTTGATCTCGAGCTCGCCACCGCAGGCGCTGCACGTGGAGAGCAGGAACCTCACCGGGGCTCCTCTTGGACGGCGAGGTCCACGGCCGCGAGGTCTCCTTCGGCGTTGCGCGCGGCGTACTCCTCCATCGTCTCGAGGACCAGCCCGGTGTCCGGGTTGCGCATGAGGTTGGCGAGCTCGCGGAACGTCGCGATCCGGGTCCGCACCTGCGCGGCGCGGTGGGCGGCGTCGGTCTCCACGATGGACATATCCCCCGTTCGCATGACACCCATCGCTCCCCTCCTCACGTCACTGAGGAGACTAGGCGGGTGGGGAGCCGCCTGATATCACACGAACGGGTGATTGGATGGCTGGGGCGCCGCCAGCTATCACACGGATGGGTGATTCCGAGGAAGCTCGGAGAGCCGAGGGCCAGGCCGGGCGCCTAGAGCTCCTGGGTCTGGCCGGACTCCGAGGCTTCGCGCACGGCGTCGATGAGCTTGTGGTGCTCGACGGCGCTGGCGAAGCTCGGCTCGAAGCCGTCGTCGCCGCTGGCGATCGACTCGGCGAAGCTCTTCCACAGCTTGCCGATGTTGATGGGGCCGCCCTTCAGTCCAGAGGCACCCACCCAGTCGTCCTGCGGCACCTCGATCTCGGCGAGCTCCTTCGCGCCGCGCTGCGCACCGAGCAGGCGCGCCGGTGCGCTCGTATGCGGCGAGCCCGTCGCTTCGAGCACGAGCGTCCCGTCGGTGCCGTGGACGTCCAGCCGATAGCCGGTGCCGACGCCACCCGCGGCCGCGACGTGAACGGAGACCGTCGCGCCGCTCCGCAGCCGGCCGCTGACCAAGATGTCGTCGGGCGCCGTCGCTGGATACCGCTTGCCGGTGCCCGCCTCGGTCCACTCCTTGACCTGCGTGCTGACGACGCCGGCGACGGACTCGATCGGTCCCATGACGGACGTGAGGCCGTCGATAGCGTGCCCGAACGCGATGGAGAGCGGGTTGGCGGCGACCGCGGCGTCGCGCTGCCAGAGACGGCCGGGCGGGCGCTCGCTCGTGCCGCCGCCGCCGACCTGGCTCATGCTGCACGAGAGCACGTCGCCCACGTAGCCGTCGTCGATCAGGTGGCGGAGGTGCCGGTACTCGGCCGAGTGGCGCGCCTGGAGGCCGACGCAGGTGCGCAGTCCCTTCTTGGCGGCGGCGGCGGCGATCTCCTCCGCCTGCGCGGTGGTGGTGCCGAGCGGCCACTCGGTGTAGATGTGCTTGCCGGCCGCGATGACCTCCATCGCGAGGTCGTGGTGCGTGGGCAGCTTGACGACGACCGCGGCGACGTCGACGTCGGGGTGCGCGAGCATCTTGGCGAGGTCGGAGAACGCGAGGGGCACGCCGAACTTCTTGGCCGCCTCGTCCGCCGACTCCTGGCGCGTCGTGCAGACGGCGACGAGCTCGACGCCCGGCACGCCCGCCGCCAGCGCGGGCATGTGCGCGCGCCCCGCCCAGCCGTTGACGTTCCCGCCGATGATGCCGATCCGGAGTGGGTCCGCCATGTCTGCCTCCCCCTCGTTCTGCTGCTGACACGAGCGTTATACCGCACTTCGCGCGGCCCGGCCAGTGGAACGAGTGTTTGACCTGCCCTGGGGCCGACCCTAGACTGCCGCTACTCGCCAGGCGGAGGGATTCGCGTGTCCTGGATCACCGAAGCAGACGTCAAGCTGTCGCCCATCATGAAGTGCATGTCGATCAACGAGACGGCGCTCGCGGCCGTGCGCGGGATGAACCGCGAGATCACGTTCGGCGCGTCCGCGCTGACTCGGGTACAGGAGGAGGCGATCGCCACCACCGTGTCGAACGCGAACCACTGCCGCTACTGAACGATGGCCCACGGAGAGTTTCTCCGTCAGCACTCCGACGACCCGGAGCTCGCCAGCCACGTGATGCACGACTACCGGACGGCCGACCTCGACCCGCAGACGCGCGGTATGCTCGACTACGCCTTCAAGCTGACGAGCGAGCCGTCGGGCGTGCACCGCGACGACTTCGCGCACCTCGAAGAGCTCGGCCTGACGCACGAGCAGATCCTGTCGGTCGTGCTCATCACGTGCGTGTTCAACTTCATGACGCGCCTCGCCGACGGCCTGGGCGTCGAGCCCGCCGAGGGCAGGCAGGAGTGGGTGGAGTCGTGGCTGAGCGGCCCCGCACGCGAGCAGGAGTGGCTGCTCCAGCCCAAGAGCTAGCTCGGCCCCCCGGCCTCGTGACCATTCCCGGCGAAGCGCTACGCTTGAGGGACGGATGGGCTGCGATCCCAGACGGTCAGTTCCCTCGTGAGAGCACGCCCGGATCCACAAGGTACTGGCCCGCGTAATGTCTAGTAGGAGCCGGATCCAGGGGGACCGCCGTGGCTACGATCACCGATCCTCGCGTGTCCCGCAAGGCCGCGTTCGGCATAGGCACCAGTGCGGCCGCCGCGATGAGCTTGCTCTTGCTGGCGCTGCGCTTCGCCTTTGATGCCCAGATCGTCACCGAGGTCATGGCGGACTGGCTCACCAGGCTGCTGCCCCCGCAGGCGTTCGACTTCTTCCTCGAACGTCTCCAGTTCGGCGCTAAGCCTCTCCTCTTCGTCATGATCCTGGTGGGGCAGGTTGGCGCGGGTGGCGGCATCGGTCTGCTGTATAGGCGCTTCGCTCCCGCCGCCGGTTCCGAAGGCGTCCCTCTTCGCATCTCGCTGGCCATGGCGATCGCCCTCTGGCTCATCCTCGGGCTGCTGCTCACCCCGCTCATGGGCGGTGGCCCCTTCGGCGTCTCCCTGCCCGGCCCAAGGTGGGGCTATGCCGCATCGCTCATCCTCGCAACTGCCACCTATGCCGTTCTGCTCGTTCAGGCATACCACCTGGTTGCCGCGACGGGTGGCGCGGCGCCGAATCGGGGCCGCCGCGAGCTTCTGCGCTTCGGCGTGCTGGCCGGGGTTGTCATCATCGGTGGCGGCCTCGTCCTCCGGACCATCCTCAACAACCTCGGCAACCTGTCTCTGCCGCGTGCTTTCCGGACAGCCGGTGTCCTTCCGCCCGAAGTCACGCCCAACGAAGATTTTTACGTCATCGCCAAGAGTCCCTTCACACCGTCGATCAACGTCGAAAAATGGCGCCTCGAGGTGGGCGGCAGTGTCGGAAACCCATACTCGCTGACGTACGCTGAGCTCCGCGACCTGCCCTCCATCGAGGAATACGTCACGCTTACCTGCATCAGCAACCCCATCGGGGGCGACCTCATCAGCAATGCGCTTTGGAAGGGCGTGCCCCTGAGACTGCTCCTGGATCGGGCGCAACTTCCCGGGGGCGTCGAACGCCTGGCCTTCCATGCGGCCGATGGCTACGTAGACAGCTTTCCGATCGAGGTGGCCATGCGCGAGAACGTCATCGTGGCCTACGAGATGAACGGTGTGGAGCTGCCGAGGGAGCATGGGTTCCCCGCTCGCATCATCGTCCCCGGTCTCTACGGCATGGAGCACGTCAAATGGCTCACGAAGATCGAGCCCGTACCGGCCAGCTTCCGCGGCTACTGGCAGCGGCGCGGATGGGCCGACACGGCCGTCATCAACTCCCTGTCACGCGTCGATGTGCCCATGCCGGGGGCCCAGCCCATCAAGGATGAGCTGCTCCTCGGCGGCGTCGCGTTCGCCGGCGACCGCGGCATCCGCAGCGTGGAGGTGAGCGTGGACGGGCAGACGTGGGTCCCCGCTCGGTTGCGGGACGCGCTCTCGCCCTATACGTGGGTGATCTGGACGAGCGAGTGGGCGCCCCCAGCGCCAGGCGCCTACACCATCCAGGTCAGGGCTATTGATGGCACCGGCCAGATCCAGACTTCCGAAATCAGGGGCAACCTCCCCAGCGGCGCAACCGGCTATGACACCCTCATCGTGCGCTTGCAAGATGAGGCGGCGGTATGAGCCCTGGCAGATCCTCCGAGCCGCCCCTCCAGGCCAACTAACGGAATACGGAGGAAGGCCCATGCGCATCGGCTTCGTTGGGCTCGGCAGGATGGGCGGGCGCATGGCCCGCAGACTGCTCGCTGCCGGGCACACCCTCACCGTCCACGACCTCGATCCCGCCGCGACGGCGCCGCTGCGCGAGGACGGCCTCGTGCACGGGCTGGCGGCGGGCGCGGGCGTCGAGGTCCGCGAGCCCTAGCCGCGCCGCTTAGGTCATGATGGGCGAGCCGTGGTGGTGCACCATCGCCCAGCGGCCGTCGCGCTTGCGGAAGATGTTCGTCGTCTGCACCCTGGACTCGACCACCTGGCCGTCCATGAGCTGCGTGAGGTTCTCGGTGCAGGCGACCCATGCCCAGTCGCCCTCGACAGAGACCTCGGCGCCGGTGATGACGAAGTGCATCATCGAGGCGTTATCGAAGATGCGCTCCCAGCTTGCCATGACGTCGGTCCAGCCTTGGAGCAAGCCCCAGCCGGGGTGGACGCAGCGCACGATGTCCTCGCGCGCCCAGACCTCGGTCATGTCGTCGATGTCGAGGCTCTCGAAGGCGCGGTAGAAGGCGTCGTTGGCGGCGGTCACCGCTGCCGTCTCGTCGCTCTCGGTCATGAGCGGTAGCTGCTCCGAGCGCGGGCCGAGCGCTAGGGCGCCGGAGAGGCGGCCTTCATCCGGAGCGGTGCGCTGACCGCGTGGAGGTGCCGGAGTATCGACTTCTGTGACTCGAGCACGCTCTCCTCCCGATAGGGGATGGAATGAGCGAGACAGAAAGGCTCAATCAGCTTCTTCGCTTCCTTGAGGCGATTCCGAGGCATCGATGGGAACAGATGATGCTCGATCTGGTAGTTGAGTCCCCCGAACAGGAAATCGTTGAGGGGGCTTGACTTGATGTTCCTCGCGGTGACCACCTGTCGAGTCAGAAAGTCCAGTCGCGCATCTCTTCCAAGGAGTGGCATGCCCTTGTGATTCGGCGCGAAGACGCTGCCGGTATAGAGACCGATCGCGAGCTGGTTCACAACGATGAAGAGCACGGCGTCCCAGCCGCCGAGGACATAAAAGATCGAACCCACGTAGAGCGTGATGTGCGCGATCAGTATCACCGGCTCGAGCCGGGGGTACTTGATGTCGTGCCGGAGCATGTAGAGGACGCTGGCCAGCCGGAGGCCGAACCCCTCCAGGCTGAGGATGACGTAGAAGAGGAAAGCCTGGTATCGGGACAGCAGCTTGTAAAGCCCTCGCTTGCTGAGTGCCTGGCCCTCGGAGAAAGCCCACATGGGGATATCGGTGTCGGGGTCCAGATCGAGATCGTTCGGGTTGGCGTGGTGCAGGTTGTGCTTCTCGACCCACCAGGTCCGGCTCGACCCGAAGACGAAGCTTACGATGAGCCCAAGGACCTCATTCTTGCGGGTCGAGCCGAACACCTGCTGGTGGCCGACGTCGTGCCCGATGAAGCTTATCTGGACCAAGACGAACGCCAGGACCAAAGCGTTCAGCAGCTGGAGCGGGAAGCTGTCCACCAAGACCAGGAACAGGATGCTGAGCGTCAGCAGGCTCATGTTGAAGGATATCTTGTACGCGTAGTAGCGAGGTTGCCGGTCGAACAGCCCGCTTTGCTTTGCCAACTGCCTCAGATGGGCGTAGTGGGCTGCCCCGTCAGCGAGCGCAACTACCGTCGGAACTGGCGTGCGGGCGGTCATACGGCTCGCCGCCGCGTTCGCCGCTCGAAGCGATCGGCCTGTTCGAGGGGCGCCTGAGTCCGGGCGGTGTCCATGGTCGTGCTCCCTGGGGCGGGGGCATACTACAGCATCGGAGGAACGGCGAGGAACGGCTTGGCGGCGCCCGTAGTGAGCTCATTGCAGCCGCGCTGCCCTGGGACCCGCGGCAGGCCGAGCTCCGGACGTCTCGCTGGGCGCCTCACTGAAGCTCGCGGTCGGTGAGCGGGCAAGGCCGTTCAAGCGCGGGCCATGCTACTATCCCGCTGATCGCGTCACCGAGCGCCTGAGGCCCGCCCGGAGGGATGGCAGAGCGGACGAATGCGGCGGTCTTGAAAACCGCTGTCCCGAGCGATCGGGACCGTGGGTTCGAATCCCACTCCCTCCGCCAGAGCGCCCCCCGATGTCCGAACCGCCAAGGGAGGTGAGTCCGATGGCAAAGGTCGTGCTGGTCGAGGCTTGCTCCCACTCGCCGTTCCTCTTCCTCCAGCCGGAGCAGTGGAACGAGGTACGGGCCGCGCGGCCCCCGGCGCCGCGGAACCCGGAGATGTCGGAGGAGGACAACCTCCTCCAGCACGCGCGCTGCATGGCGGCCTTCGCGGAGCTGGGGAAGCGGCTCGATGAGGCCAAGCCGGACGTGCTCATCGTCTTCGGCGACGACCAGAGCGAGCAGTTCGACTTCAACAACTTCCCGCCGTTCGCCATCTTCACGGGCGACGAGTACGAGGGGTACCGGACGCTGGCGCGGCAGGGGATCGTGCCGGGCACGTCGCGCGAGTGGGCGCCGAAGACGAAGGAGTCTTGGGTGACGGTCAAGGGCCATCCGGAGCTCGCCAAGGAGCTGCTGCTGGGGCTGAGCCGTCGCGACTTCGACGTCTCGTTCATGATGGACCTGCCGAACAAGGAGCACGGCATGGGCCACGCGTTCATGCGGCCCCTGCACTACATCCGTCCGGCCTTCGACGTCCCGGTGGTCCCGGTGTTCGTCAACTGCTACTACGGCCCGCAGCCGACCGCCATGCGCTGCTACCAGTTCGGGCGCGCGATACGCGAGGTCATCGAGGCCTCGCCGCTCGATGTGCGCGTGGCCGTCCTGGGCTCCGGCGGTCTGTGGCACACGCCGGGGATGCCGGACTCGTGGATCGACGAGGCGTTCGATGAGGCGACGCTCGCCGCCGTGCGCTCGGGCGACGCCAAGGGCATGGCGGAGCGGTTCGACGCCGCGGGCGCCGAGCCTCCGCCGGAGTACGCGGACGCGGCGAAGACGCGCTGGATCGACGGCGGCACGGGCATGTACGCGGGCATCGGCGGCGGGACCGGCGAGACGCGCAACTGGATCGTCGCGGCGGCGGTCGCGGACGGACGCCCCGGGACCGTGGTGGACTACGTGCCGGTGTATGCGTCGCCGTGTGGGATGGGCTTCGCCTACTGGGACATGTCCTAGGCGCACCCCCGACGGGGAGGAGCACCCATGGGCGACCTCACGCCCGAACAGCTGCTGGTGTTGGCCGATGCCGCGGGCCTCCGCCTGCTCGATGAGGACGTCGAGCCGCTGACGCTGCAGCTC
>JACZSI010000070.1 GCA_022574265.1 Chloroflexota bacterium
CTGCTGGGGTTCCTCAGCCGGGACTCCAACGAGAAGCAACTCAAGCGATACCGCTCCGTCGTCGAGGAGGTCAACGGCCTCGAAGACGAGGTGCGCGCGGCGTCGGACGAGGCCCTGCGCGCCAAGACCGACGAGTTCCGAACGGCGCTGGCGGACGGCGAGGAGCTCGACGATCTCATGTCCGAGGCGTTCGCGGTCGTGCGGGAGGCTGCACAGCGCACGCTCGGGATGCGCCACTTCGACGCGCAGCTGATCGGCGGTGCGGTGCTGCACGAGGGCAAGGTCGCCGAGATGCGGACGGGCGAGGGCAAGACGCTCGCCGCGACGCTCCCGATCTACCTCAACGCGCTGGCGGGCGGCGGCGCCCACGTGGTGACGGTGAACGACTACCTGGCCCGGCGCGACGCCGTCTGGATGGGACCGGTCTACCAAGCGCTCGGCCTGAGCGTCGGATGCCTCCAGCACGAGGTCTCCTATCTCTTCGAGCCAGGGACGCCCGCCGACGGCGCGGTGCCCGCCGACATGCGCGCCGTGCCCCGGCGCGAGGCCTACGCCGCCGACATCACCTACGGCACGAACAACGAGTTCGGTTTCGACTACCTGCGCGACAACATGGCGACGAGCCGGGAGCAGCAGGTGCAGCGCCCGCTCGTCTACGCCATCGTCGACGAGGTGGACAACATACTGATCGACGAGGCGCGCACCCCGCTCATCATCAGCGGGCCCGCACAGGAGCCGACGAGCCTCTATCAGACCGTGGCCCGCGTCGTGCCGAGACTCGTGGAGGGCGAGGACTTCAACATCGAGGAGAAGGAACGCCAGGTGATGCTGACCGACGCCGGCATCTCCAAACTCGAGGGCCTGCTCAACGTCGACAACCTCTACGACCCCGCGAACGACGTGCTGACGCACTTCGTCGAGAACGCACTCCGCGCGCTCGCCGTCTACCGGCGGGACAAGGACTACGTGGTCAAGGACCGCGAGGTCATCATCGTCGACGAGTTCACGGGCCGCCTGATGCCGGGCCGGCGCTGGGCCGACGGCCTCCACCAGGCCATCGAGGCGAAGGAGAACGTCACGGTCCAGCGCGAGACGATCACCTACGCGACGATCACGCTCCAGAACTACTTCCGCATGTACCCGAAGCTGGCGGGCATGACGGGCACGGCGGTGACCGAGGCGGAGGAGTTCTTCAAGGTCTACGGCCTGGACGTGGTCGCCATCCCCACCCACATGCCGATGATCCGCGAGGACTTCCCGGACCTCGTCTACCGGACGCACGCCGCCAAGTTCACGGCGGTGGCCGACCACATCGCCGAGCTGCACCAAGAGGGTCGTCCGGTGCTCGTCGGCACGGTGTCCATCGAGCGCTCGGAGGAGCTCTCGGGGATGCTGGAGCGGCGCGGGATACCGCACGAGGTGCTCAACGCGAAGAACCACGAGCGCGAGGCCCACATCATCGCCCAGGCAGGCCGCCCCGGCGCCGTGACCGTCTCCACGAGCATGGCCGGACGCGGCACCGACATCATCCTGGGCGGCGACGCTAAGACCGCCGACTCGGACGAGGCGTGGGCCAGGGACCACGCCAGCGTCGTCGCCGGCGGCGGCCTCTTCGTCATCGGCACGGAGCGGCACGAGTCACGCCGCATCGACAACCAGCTCCGCGGCCGGTCCGGCCGCCAGGGAGACCCCGGCGAGTCGCGCTTCTACGCGTCGCTGGAAGACGACATCATGGTGCGCTTCGGCCAGGGCACGATGGGTAGCCTGGTGGGCCGCGCCATGTCCGACGACGCACCGCTCGAGAGCAGGATGCTGACCCGCACGCTGGAGATGGTCCAGGGCAAGGTGGAGTCGCACTACTTCGACATCCGCAAGCACCTCGTCGAGTACGACGACGTGGTCAACGGCCAGCGCCAGAAGATCTACGACGACCGCGGCAAGGTGCTCGACGAGGCCGACCTCAAGGCGGCGATCCAGGCCAAGGTGGGCAAGGAGATCACCCAGCGCATCCGCGAGACGCTCGTCGGCGACCCCGCCGAGTGGGACGCCGACCCGCTGCTCGCCGAGCTCAACACGATCTTCCCGCTCCCGCCGCGGATCGACGCCGAGCTCGTCGCGGACAACGGTGCCACGGAGACCGAGGAGGCCGTCCTCGATGCGGCCGAGGAGCTCTACGCGGAGCGCGAGGAGGCCTTCGGCGAAGCGACGATGCGCGCGATCGAGCGCGTGGTGCTCCTCCAGACCGTGGACCGCCTCTGGGTCCAGCACCTGACGATGATGTCGAACCTGCGCCAGGGCATCGGCCTCTACGCCTACGGTCAGCGCGACCCGCTGGTCATGTACAAGAAGGAGGGGAGCGCGGCGTTCGGCGCGCTTCTGGAGCGCATCGATCACGACATCGCCCACACCATCTTCCACGTCGCGCCGGCCGGGCAGGCCGAGGCAGGCGGGGCAGGCCCGCGCCTGGCGGCCATCGACACGAAGAAGACGACGACGGTGCTCTCGAAGGCGGCGGGGGCGCGGACGTCGGGCGCGGCACAAGAGGCCCCCGCGGTCGACCCGAGCGCCCCGCGCTGGGCACGCCGGCAGGCGGCCCGGGCCGCCGGCGGCTCGAAGAAGAGCAGGAAGCGCAAGGGCTCCGGCGGGTAGCGTGGCAGCCGGCGACTTCAGCACCGGCGCCCGGCCCGAGGACACGGCGCCCGCGATCGAGCACCTCGTCCGCGAAACAGGCGCGGGACGTCCGTGGGGCGGCGCGCTCGTCGAGGCCGTCGGCATGTGGACCGCACCGTGCGAGACGATCGACGGCATCGAGCTCACGTACCTCATCGGCGGCGAGGCGTTCGACTGGCTGGCGCTGGCCGAGCGGCTGCTGCGCGCGGTGCCCGATACCGTGGCGGCGCCAGAGCGCGAGCGGCTGCTCTCCACGGGCGCCCTGCCGCCGGGCGTCACGCCTGAGCGGTTCAAGGAGGCGCTCGGCGTCTCGAAGTACCGGGCGCACCTCAACTTCTTCTACGGCGTCGTCGTCGAGGAGGCGCTCTGGCTCGCCGTCGAGCGCGAGATGCTCAAGCAGGCAGGCGTCCGCGGGCGCAACGACGGCGTCGGCGTGCAGGACCTGGTCATGCGGCGGCTGTACGGCGCGGACATGCTCCCGCTCGTGCGGCGCTTCAACCGCGAGCGCGGCCACACCCGCACCGTCAGGTTCACGCTGACGGACTGGAAGGCGTTCACGTACTGGCTCTTCAAGCTGCGCGTTGCGCGCTCGGACTCGGCGCGGACGGCGAGCGACACGCGCAAGGGCTTAAGCGTGCTGCACGAGCTACGCGGCGACGGCGAGCTGCCGGCGCCGGCCTAGGAGCCTGGGGTCGCGCGGCGTCCGCGTCTGCCGGCGGTCTCGACGGCGCCCAGCGCGAACGCGAGCGTCGCGCCGAGGTGCAGCGCCGCGGCGAAGAAGAAGCCGGCGTGGAACGACGTCGCCGCCAGCCCCGCGAGCAGCAGCGGCGCGATGAGCCCGGCCAGGTCGCCGAAGGTGCGGTAGATGCCGAAGCCGAGGCCACGCAGGCCGGGCGGCGAGACGTCGCCGACGTATGCGGTGGGCGCACCGCCGGAGAAGCCCTCCGCCGCGTGCACGGCCAGGAACGCGAAGGCGAAGCCGGCGAACGTGCCAGCGAACGGGAAGAAGACGAGCGCAGCAGCCGCCAGTATCCCTCCGGGCACGATGAGGACCTTGCGCCCGAACCGGTCCGAGACCATGCCGGCCGGGAAGACCATGAGGCCGTGCAGCACCGCCGCGATGCTGAAGAACACGCCGAGCTGCCCCGGACCGATGCCGGCCACCTGGTCGGCGAAGATCGGGATGAGCGCATGGCTCGCCCCGGCCCTCGTGAAGAAGTGGGCGAAGCCGATCAGGCAGACCAGCAGGAAGCTGGGGTTGGCGAGCAGCACGCGCGTGTCCGCCCACGACCGGCGGGCCCCGCCCGCGGGCGCTGCCCCCGGCTCCACGGGGCGGACGACGCGCGTTTCAGGGAGCCGCGCCAGCGCCCAGATGCCCACGAGGACGGCGGGGACGCCGGAGGCGTAGAAGGGCACGCGGACGCCCACGAACTCCCCCACGATACCGCCGAGGGCCGGCGCCGCGATCCCCATCGCCAGGTGCGCCCCCGAGACCAGGCTGAGCGTGCGCCCACGGTTCTCGACCGTGGTTATGTCCGCGATGGCGGCGTTGGAGGTCGTGATGGCCATCGCGCTGAAGAGCCCCATCATGAAACGGGAGGCCATGAAGAGTGGGACCGTCGCCGCGCTGCCGCTGAGCGAGGCGAAGAGGCCGACGCCGAGCGCTCCCGCGACGATGACCGGGCGCCGCCCGATGCGCTCCGAGAGCATGCCCGCGGGTATGTTCGTGAACAGGCGCGCGGCCGCGTACGCGCTCAGGGCCAGGCCGACGCCCAGCACGCTCCCACCCAGCTCGCTCACGTAGCGGGGGAGCAGCGGCACCGTGATCATCGTCGTGGCGTGCGTCATCACGACGACGCCCGCGATGATGGCGACGACTTCCAAGTTGAGCCCGCGGAGCCCCGTGCGCTCGCTCGCCGTGCCCCCTGGCCGGTTCATAGCACCAGCAGAGTGGCTGTCCGGAAGCGGTCGCTCACCCGCCGAGCTCGGTCAGAAGCTCCCGGATGCGCTCGAGGCGCGCGGTCCCCTGCTCCAGGCGCTCGCGCTCGCGTTCCACGACCTCCTCGGGCGCGCGGCCGGTGAACTGCGCGTTGCCGAGGCGGGCCGTGAGCCCAGCGAGGTAGCGCTCGGCGTCCGCAGCCTCGCTCGCGAGCCGCGTGCGCTCCGCGCCGACGTCCACGGCATCGCCCAGCGCGAGCGTGATCGTGGCGCGCGGCAGCACGAGCCGCACCGCGTGCTCTAAGGGCGCATCGTCGGCGAACGCGAGCGTGCCCACGCGGGCGAGATGGCGGATGGCCTCGGCCTCCTCGGCGAGGCCGTCGCCCGGCGCAGTGACGACGGCGTCGAGCAGGCGGGCGGGCTCGATCTTGAACTCGGCGCGCACGTTCCGGATGGCGCGGACGACCTCGATCAGCAGCTCGACCTCCGCGACCGCGCCCTCCTCGCCGCTGCCGGCGGCTTCGCCGAGCGGGTAGCGCGCGAGCATGATGGTCTCGGGGCGATCGCCCTCCTTCGGCAGCCGGGCCATCAGGTGCTGCCAGAGCTCCTCCGTGACGAAGGGCATGAACGGGTGCAGCATCCGCAAGCTGGCCTCGAGGACGTACGCGAGCACGCGGCGTGGGTCGTCGTCGCCCGAGCGCAGGCGGACCTTCGCCAGCTCGATGTACCAGTCCGCGAACTCCCCCCAGACGAAGTCGTGCAGGACGCGCTCGGCCTCGCCGACCGCCCAGCCGCCGAGCAGCTCGTTGACCCTGGCGGCCGTCTGCTCCGTGCGCGCGATGATCCAGCGGTCCTCGCGGTGTGTGCGCGGGAGCGCGGCGCCGCTCCAGCCGGCTAGGTCTCCGTCGCCCAAAGACGCCAGCACGAACCGCTCGACGTTCCACAGCTTGTTGGCGAAGTTGCGGGCCGCTTCGAGCTTGCTCTCGCTCAGGCGCGTGTCGTTGCCCGGCGTCGTGCCCGTGGTCAGCGCGAACCGGAGCGCGTCCGTGCCGTACTGCTCGATAGCCTCGATGGGGTCGATCACGTTGCCGCGGGTCTTGGACATCTTCGCGCCCTCGGCGTCGCGGACGAGCCCGGCGATGTACACCGTTCCGAAAGGCACCTCGTCCATGTTCTCCAGGCCCAGCATGACCATGCGGGCGACCCAGAAGAAGAGGATGTCGTAGGCCGTCTCCATCACCGACGTCGGGTAGAAGTAGGCGAGGTCCTCCGTCGCCTCGGGCCAGCCGAGCGTCGAGTGGGGCCAGAGGCCGGAGGAGAACCACGTGTCGAGCACGTCCTCGTCCTGCCGGATATGCGTCGAGCCGCACTGCTCGCACGCCGCGGGGTCCTCGATGGCGACCGTGACGTGGCTGCAGTCGTCGCAGTACCACACGGGGATGCGGTGTCCCCACCAGAGCTGGCGGGAGACGCACCAGTCGCGGATGTTCTCCATCCAGTTCGTGTAGACCTTGACGAAGCGCTCGGGCACGATGCGGATGCGCCCGTCCTTGACGGCATCGAGCGCCCGGGCCGCCAGCGGCTCGACCTTGACGAACCACTGCTCGCTCACCAGCGGCTCGATGACGTCGCCGCTGCGCTGGCAGTGGCCGACGGAGTGCGTGTGCGGCTCGACCTTCTCCAGCAGTCCTTCGCGCTCCAGCTGCTCGACGATGGCGGTGCGCGCGTCGAAGCGGTCGTAGCCGGCGTACGGTCCCGCCTCGGCATTCAGCGTGCCGTCGGCGTTCATGATGTTGATGATGGGCAGGCCGTGGCGCTCGCCCACCTCGAAGTCGTTGGGGTCGTGGCCGGGCGTGATCTTCAGCGCGCCCGTCCCGAAGTCGGCCGCGACGGAGGAGTCCTCGATGATGGGCAGCGGCCGGCCGAGCACCGGCAGCAGCACGCGCTTGCCCCGCATGGCGGCGTAGCGCTCGTCCGAGGGGTTGACGGCGACCGCGGTGTCGCCCAGCAGCGTCTCGGGGCGCGTCGTCGCGACGACCACGTGCCCGCTGCCGTCCTCGAGCGGGTAGCGGATGTAGTAGAGGCTGCCGTCTTCGTCGGCGTGGTCGACCTCGAGGTCGGAGATCGCGGTCCGGCAGCCGACGCACCAGTTGATGATGCGCTCGCCCCTATACAGGAGGCCCTTGTCGTAGAGCCGCTTGAAGGTCGTCCGGACGGCTTTGGAAGGCCCGGGGTCGAGCGTGAAGACCTTGCGGGACCAGTCGCAGGAGGCGCCGAGGCGGCGGTGCTGGTTGTCGATGATGGGGCCGTACGTCTCGACCCATTCCCACGTGCGCTTGAGGAAGGCCTCGCGGCCGATCTCGAGGCGGCTCGTCCCTTCGGCCTCGAGCGCGCGCTCGACGACCAGCTGCGTGGCGATGCCCGCGTGGTCGGTGCCGGGGAGCCACAGCGCTGCCTCGCCCAGCATGCGGTGGTAGCGCGTCAGCGCATCCTCGACGGCGACGCGCGCGGCATGGCCCAGGTGCAGCGCACCCGTCACGTTCGGCGGGGGCTGGATGATGGTGAAGGGCTTCTTGGCGGGATCGCGCTCGGCGCGGAAGAAGCCGGACGACTCCCACCAAGCGTAGAGACGCTCCTCGACGGCGCTCGGGTCGTATGTCTTCGGGAGCGGCTCCCGAGAGGGCGCGTTGGTCATGGCTCGGCGGCGTGGGAGACGGGGATGGCGAAGTCCCATTTTACTGGCCGTGGCCTGGCCGGGTCAACGCGGCGGGACCCTCGCCTGTGCGCGCCCCGCGAGCGTGGTAGCATCGCGCCATCAACTGCGGAGGTGCACCATGGCGATCATGCTTTTCGCTGCTCCGATCCCACCCGGCAAGCTCGATGCATGGAAGGCGTTCAACAAGGACATCCAGGGGTCACGGAAGGCCGCGATGGACGCGATCCAGGCCGGCGCGGGCGTCACGCGCCAGGTGGCGACGCTCCAGCAGACCCCACACGGCGACTTCGCGGTCGTCATGATCGAGGCAGACGACCCCTCGAAGTTCATGATGGCGATGGGGACCGGCACGGACGAGATGGCCCAGTGGTTCAGGGCGCAGGTCCTGGACTTCCACGGCATGGACCTGGCGGGGCCGCCTCCGCCGCCGAACGAGGTCTACTATCAGTACCCGTAGGCGAGGGCCTCCGTCCTTACGCGGGACGGCTGCGGCGGGCTTGAACAAAACGGGCACTCCCGAACTAGCTGTCGCTTGTCTGCGAGCGGTTCGCCACGGCTAGAGGCCTGGTCGCAGGAGACCAAGCAGATCACGGTTCCGGTGTAAACTGGACGTACCTTGCGAAGGACCGGTGTCCGGTTGAAGAGAGTCGCGCTCATCGTTTGGCGTGGTTGGTTGGGGTTTGCCGAGCTGTTCGGCAGGCTCATGTTTTTCTTGATCATGACGGTCCTCTACTTCACGCTGGTCACGATCATCGCGATCCCGCACCGACTCCTATCAGACCCGCTCCAGCTGCGGGACCGCAATGAGTCCACATGGCACATACGGCCCGAGTCGGCTTCGGACCCATCATCGATGCAGAGGCAGTCGTAGGTGCGGATCCTTGGCCTGTCGGCGTACTTCCACGATTCGGGCGCTGCGCTCGTTGTAGACGGCGAGCTCGTTGCCGCCGCTGAGGAAGAGCGGTTCACGCGCAAGAAGCACGACTACGATTTCCCGCATCGCGCCATCGAGTTCTGTTTGCAACGGAGCGGCATCGAGGCTGCGGAGCTTGACTACGTCGTCTTCTTCGAGAAGCCGTTCGTGAAGTTCGAGCGCCTGCTCCGAACCACCTTCTCGACCTGGCCGCTCTCGTGGCCACTCTTCCGCCAGAGCATGCGGAGCTGGCTGCTCGACAAGCTGTGGGTGAAGAGCGCCATCCTTCAGGAGCTGGAGGTGCCGCGCGACCGGATCCTCTTCGCCGAGCATCATCTTTCCCACGCTGCGAGCGCCTTCTTCTGCTCACCCTTCGACGAGGCGGCGATCATCACGCTGGACGGTGTCGGCGAGTGGGCAACCGCGACTATCGGCCACGGGAAGGGAAACCACATCGAGCTTTCGAGGGAGATGCGGTTCCCGCATTCGCTGGGGCTCCTGTACAGCACCTTCACCGCGCACCTAGGGTTCGAGGTCAACGAGGGCGAGTACAAAGTCATGGGCATGGCGCCGTATGGAGAGCCG
>JACZSI010000215.1 GCA_022574265.1 Chloroflexota bacterium
CGACACTGCTCACGGAAGCACAAGACGCCGGCCCGCCAGTCCCCTTGGCGCGCCGGCGTCTTGCTGTCCGAGACTCTTGAGCTAATCGACGCCGAAGATCGCCGCGATCAGCCGCATCGTCTCCACCGCGTCGTCCAGCGACACCGCGTCGCTGGGCCGGCCCTGGGCCGCCTCCACCACCGCCTCCGCCTGGCGGCGGAACCCCGGCTTGAAGGTCGTATCGACGCCGTCCGGCTCGATCGGCTCGGCCCGGCGTTCGCCGCGCACCTGAACGCTGGCCTGCTCCAGCGGGCGCAGCTCCCACCGCTTCTGCGGCGTGCTCACGCTCACCGCCCAAGGCCCCGGACCATCCCACGTCCCCTGGTACAGACCCGTGTCGCCGCTGTCGAACTCCACCTGGGCGACCACCAAGCCCGAGCCCACCCCGCGCCAACGGACGACCGGCGTGACCTTGGTCACCGCACCGCGGCAGAACAGACGCAGGTAGTCCACCACGTGGATCGAGTTCGCGTACATCCAGTTCTCGACGACCTCCTCGGGCTTCCCTGCCGCGAGCGCCGCCTGGGGGTCCTGCTGGTCTTGGGCCAGGACGAAGCGAGTGCCATCCTGCGCTCCAAGGCCATCGAGAACAGCCCTGGTGCTCGAATAGAAGCGGCGGTTCAGCCCGACGAGCACCCGCCGTCCGGCCGCCGACGCCGCGGCGCGGATCTCCTCCGCGACGCGCAGGTTGTATCCCGGAGGCTTCTCCAGGAGGACCGTCCATGGGAAGTCGAAGCACGCCCGGCTCACGTCCGCGGCCGACAGCTCCGAGACGGCGACCACCACGACGTCGGCCGCTGATTTTTCGTAGAGCTCTTCGACGGAGCCCGTGACGACGGGTACCTCGAACTCGGCTGCGAGCGCCTCGGCCCGAGCCCGCGTGCGGCTATGGACCCCAACGAGCGCCACGCCGGGCACGTCGCCGAACGCGCGGAGGTGCTCACGCGCCATGAGCCCCGCGCCCACGACGGCCACCCGGCACGGGCTCACGCTCAAGGGAAGACCTCCGTGGTCGATCGACGCCGCGAACACGGCTGCCGATGGGATGGCGCCTAGTCTACCAAGCGCGGAGGGGCTCGCGGCAACCACCTCAACAACGCGTCGCACGCCGGCTCGAAGCGGCGAGGGCGCCGCCGGGGGCGGTATGATGACCCCGTGGCGGTCGCGGCAAGGGCTCCACGAAGGGCGTGCCCCTGTAGCTCAGGCGGATAGAGCAGTGGGTTCCTAACCCGCGTGCCCGGGTTCGAGTCCCGGCAGGGGTACCAGTCCACGGAGCCGTCGCCGCCCTCCACCCAACCGACGAGCAGCAAGGAGGCCCCCGTGAACGACCGCATCCGGCTCGCCCTGGACAGCGACCGCCTGGTGGACATCACCACGACCGGACGGAACACCGGGAAGCAGCACCGGATCGAGGTCGCGCTGCGCCACTTGGATGGCCAGATCTACCTTTCCAACAGCCCCGGCCCGCGCGATTGGGCGGCGAACCTGCTCGCGAAGCCCGAGCTCACCTATCACCTCAAGCAGAGCGCGCAGATCGACGTCGCGGCCCGCGCGACCCCTATCACCGACGTCGACGAGAAGCGAAAGCTGCTCACCGACATCCTCGCCAAGGAAGACCACCTCGACCAGCTCGAAGCGCGGATGGAGGGCAGCCATCTGTTCCGGGTCGAGGTGCTGGGGAGCAGCGCCAACGCATGAGTGACGAGGAGCGCGCCACCTGGGACCGGCGGTACCGCGAAGGCGGCTACCTGCCGCGCCCCTCGCCCTTCTCGCTGCTCGAAGAGTGGATCGACCGGCTTCCTCGCGGGCGCGCGCTCGACGTCGCGTGCGGGGGAGGGCGCAACGCCCTCTTCCTCGCGGCCCACGGCTACGAGGTCGACGCCGTCGACGGCTCGCCCGAGGCGCTGCGGCTCGCCGAGGAGCAGGCAAGCACACACGAGCTCTCAGTTCATTGGATAGAGGCAGACCTCGACGACTACGCCCCGCCCCACGGGGGCTACGCCGTCATCGTCAACTGCTTCTATCTCAACCGCACGCTGCTCGGCCGCCTCGTCGACGCGCTGGCCGACGACGGCTACATCTTCATCGAGCAGCACCTGCGCACCCCCCTCCCCATCCCCGGCAACCGCGACTGGCGGATGGAGCCGAACGAGCTGCTCCGGACCTTGAGCG
>JACZSI010000071.1 GCA_022574265.1 Chloroflexota bacterium
ACGAGGAGTTATCCACCCCGATCAATTCATATCGCTTCGATCAAGGGCCCGGCATGGCGCCGCTGATCCTGCGCGTGCAGATAGACCCGGTGCAACGGTCCCCTCAAGCCGTGGAGTGGGCCCTGCTCACCTTCTGGGATCAGACCCAGCACGAACATCTGGAAAATGCCCACCGGGAAGCGGGGGCGATGGATTCCATCAGGCTCATGCTGGGCCGCCTGGCCCACGAGCTGCAAAATCCCCTGAGCGGCATCAAAGGCGCCACCCAGCTGCTGGCACGCAAGACTCGCGATACTTCCGAATTGCGTGAATATCCCGAGGTGATTCTGAGGGAATTGGAACGGCTGGAACGGCTCGTGGGAGAACTTTTGGGTCACGGTGAACCGCCGCCGCTCATTATTTCCCGGTTCAATCTCCATGAACTGCTGGATACGGTGATCTGGTTCGAACGAAATTCCACCAACCGCGTGGATTTCGTCCGAGATTACGATCCCTCCCTGCCTGAGATGCAAGGAGATCGAGACCGTCTGCACCAGGTCTTCCTCAATCTGATCCGCAATGCGGTGGAAGCCAGCCCCGACGGGGGAACCGTGACCGTGCGCACCGCCATGGTGGGGCCTTGGGGAAACGCGCAAAACCTGCCCGAACCATCGGGAACTTTTTTCCAGGTCGAGGTGGTCGACACGGGCCCCGGCGTGAGCGAAGCACATCACGCAAAATTGTTCACGCCGTTTTTTACCACCAAGAAAAACGGCAACGGGCTGGGGCTCTCCATATCCCAGCAGATCGTTCGCGCGCACAATGGGATGCTCCGCTACCATCCATCGGCACAAGGCGGCGCGGTTTTCTCGGTCAGCCTCCCGCGCACAATTTCGTTGCCAACGTAACAAACAGTTGCGATCCCTCTAGAATCATTGTATATAGTCCTCCCGAATTACCGTTTCCGAACATCCAGGGATGGGTTCGGCCTCGGATTTGCACTTACGTGAACTTAATCGTGATCCGCATTATGATTTCGGCGGTGGCTCGCCGCGTGGGTCACGCGAAATCACTTGGGGGATGGACCTGATGAGCTTCAGCCAGCCTGCAATCCACCGATGTCCTGATCGCACCGCGGGATTATTGACCGCCATGCCCGCAGTTGGGAGCGATGACAGAAGGATGGGTTCAGCGCTATCACGGATCATTCTCTCCCTGATGGTGGCGGCACTTGCGGTTTGGCCGGCGGGCTGCGATTTGATCGGCGCCCCCGACGGAGTGCCCATGCAGAGCTTCGCCAATCCGTTGGAGGTGTTCGGCAAAGACACCGGCTCGTTGACCGGGCAAATACTGTTTCCTTCGGAATATTCCCAGCGCTCCGTATTATTCCTCGTGGACGACGAGATGTTCGTCACTCATCCCGACGGACGCTTTCATGTGGGTTGGCTGCCGCCGGGCCGCCATATTCTCTCTGTGCGCGTAAAGGGCTTCGAGCCGTTGGAGCGCCCTTTCGTGTTGCAGCCGGACGGAGAACTCCGCATCAAGCCATTGAATCTTCGGATGGCGAGGGGCCAGGTGATTGGACGGCTGATATACGACGACGGCAAATCCGCCACGGACATCAGGCTCCGCCTTAATCCCATGGGGGGCATCACAGCGACGGATAACGACGGAATCTTTACATTTATCGGAGTCAACGCGGGCAATCATTCCTTATCCGTCGAAGACACCCGTTACTACGCCGTCGCGCGTAAATTCAAGCTCGCACCCGACGAGCACCGGACCGATCGGGCTGATCGCCCGCAGCGGCGCGGTGAAGCCCTTGATGGCGCCGAGCGACTCGCGCCCGAAGTAGTTGGCCAGCAGCATGACCTCCACGAGGTTGCGCATCCCGGCGCCGATCCCGAAGACCACCGCGAAGGCCACCGCCATCGGGTAGGTATCCGCGACCAGCAGGATGAGCATGGACGCCAGCACCAGCAGCGCCTGCACCATCCCCGCGTACCGGACGTGGACGCGCTCCAGCAGGAAGCCGATCGGCAGGATGGAGAGCGCCGAGGTCGCCGCGAAGATCGACGCGATGCTGACCGCCAGCGCCGGCGCGAGACCCTTGTCGTGGAAGTTCACCACCATGTGCAGGTTCACCGCTCCCTGCACGAACGGCGTCAGCGAGAGGAATACCGCGATCAGCCAGAACGACCGGGTGCGCCTGGCCTCCGCCAGCGTCCACGACCCCTCGCCCGAAGGGTCGGCCGTCTCCTCGCCCCCCGGCCCTTGCCGCGCCGCGCCGTCAGGCAGCAGGCCGTGGTCCTCGGGCCGGCGGCGCAGTAGCAGGGCGGACGGCAGCACGATGAGCACCGCGGCCAGCCCGGCGAGCACCACGTACGCCGCCCGCCAGTCGGCAGCCGTCATCACCGCGAAGATGCCGAGCGGCATCACCGCCTGGCCCAGGCGCTGGCCGACGGCCTTGAGCCCCAGAGCCCGGCCACGCTTGCGCACGAACCACTTGGCGATGGCGACCGACGTCCCCAGCTCGACGCCGGCGATGGCGGAAGCGCGCGCGAGCCCGAAGTACGCCCAGAACTGCCACGGCTCTTGCACCGTCGAGAGCCCCAGGAGCGCACCGGCGATCAGCAGCCCGCCCGCGGCCACGACGACGCGCGGCCCGTGGCGGTCCACCAGCCGCCCGACCACCACCGAGGCCAGCGCCCCCGTCGCGCTGCCGATCATGAACGCCGTGGAGATGGTCGCGCGCGACCAGCCCAGCTCGCGCTCGATGGGCTCGATGAACACACCGAGGATCGGCCCGAACGCTGGCACCTCGCCGAAGACCGCGGCGAACGACGCGCCGACGATCGCCCAGCCGTAGAACGTCCGCCGGAACGGCCAGACGCGCGGGATCGAAGCCGCCGACGCTGCGATGGGGCTAGCCCGCCGCGCCGGCGCTGGCCGTGAACGCGCCCCGCAGCGCCGCCGCCGCCTCGGCGATCGCATCCCACGTCCGGTCGACCGGCGCGCCGGCGCTGAAGAAGCCGTGGATCATACCGTCGTATCGCGAGCACGCCGTCTCGACGCCGGCTTGGCGCAGCCGCTCGGCGTACGCCTCGCCGCCGTCGCGCAGCGGGTCGTACTCGGCCGTGATGATGAGCGCGGGCGGCAGGCCGGAGAGGTCATCGGCAAGCAGCGGCGCCGCCAGCGGGTTCGAGGCATCCGCCTCGTCGCGCACGTAGTGGTCCCAATACCAGCGCATCGTCGTCCGGTCGAGCCCGTAGCCCTCGCCGTTGTCCTGGAACGACTGGCTCGAATCGTCGTTCTCGACCACCGGGTACACGAGCAGCTGGTGCGCGAGGGCAGGGCCACCGCGCTCACGGGCCATCAGCGCCACCGCCGCCGCCAGGTTCCCGCCCGCGCTCGCGCCGCCGATCGCGACCGCCCTCGGGTCGAAGCCGAGCGCCGCCGCCGACCCCACCGTCCAGACGGCCGCCGCGTAACAGTCGTCGAGCGGCAGCGGGAACTTCGCCTCCGGTGCCAGCCGGTACCCCACGGAGACGACGACGCACCCGGCCTCGTTGGCCAGCGCCCTGCACGTCGCGTCGTTGGTCTCGATGCTGCCGATCACCCACCCGCCGCCGTGCAGCCAGACGAGCGCGCCCGCCCGCTCCCCCGCCGGCGTATAGACGCGCACCGGCACCTCGACGCCCTCGCCCGGCACGAGCACGTCCTCGACCTTCGCCACCTCGGGCCCCGGCAGCCGCGGCACCGCCGCGTTCTGCGCGCGCGCCTCGGTCGGCGTGAGCGACTCCAGCGGCGGAGCGCCCGCGCCGCGGTCGAGGGTTGCCTGAGCTTGTGGGTCGAGAGGCATCGATCCCTCCTTGGCCGGCATCGGCCTGGACGCGAGCACAATCATACGCACCAGGGCGCGGCCCTGCCCCCACCTGGCCACTCGCGCACCAGGATGGGGAGTGCAGTGGGGGCAGAGCCCCTCTGCCGAGGGTGCGGTGGTGTCCCTCGTATCTGGCTTTGCGAGCGTCGGCGGCACGGAGATGGCCTGGCTGGCTCTCGCAACCGTCGAGCGCGGCGGGACGCTCGCCTTGCGGCAGATGGTGGACGATGCGGTAAACTACGCCGGTATCCTGCGCGACGAGACCCATCGATGAGTGGAAAGCGCGGCACGACGGCGGCCAGCTGCCCCCTGGGGTAGGTTCGTAGCGGACAAGGAGCGATGCGATGCTATCCGCAGAGGAAAACACGCGACTGACCAGCGTCATGCCAGGCACGCCGATGGGCGAGCTCATGCGCCGCTACTGGCACCCCATCGCCGCCGCGGCCGAGCTCGACGAGCGTCCGACCAAGGAGGTCCGCCTCCTGGGCGAGGATCTCGTCCTCTACAAGGACCGCTCCGGCACGATCGGCCTCATCGACCGCCTCTGCGCCCACCGCCGCGTCAACCTGGCCTACGGCATCCCCGAGGAGCACGGCCTGCGCTGCATGTACCACGGCTGGCTCTACGACGAGACCGGCCAGTGCATCGAGCAGCCCTTCGAGGAGACGGTGCACCCTCCCCGTGTGAGCCGTCCCGGCACTCAGCCGGGATCGAGCGAGGTAGTAGTCAAGAGCTTCAAGGAGAAGGTGAAGCTCGCAGCCTACCCCGTCGAGGAGCTCGGCGGCCTCGTCTTCGCGTACCTCGGCGCCGCGCCCGTCCCGCTGCTTCCGCACTGGGAGCAGCTCGTCTGGGACAACGCCGTGCGCGAGGTCTGCATCTCCCACCTGCCCTGCAACTGGCTCCAGTGCCAGGAGAACTCCCTCGACCCCGTCCACAACGAGTGGCTGCACGGCTACATGGGCAACGTGGTCCGCAGCGGCGTGCACGCGCTGTCGCCGGGCCGCGGCACGCACCAGAAGATAGGATTCGACATCTTCGAGCACGGCATCATCAAGCGCCGCGTCGAGGAGGGCTTCACCGAGCAGGACGACGACTGGCGCGAAGGCCACCCCGTCATGTTCCCGAACATACTGCTCGTCGGGAGCGAGGTGCACTCGACCCTCCAGTTCCGCGTCCCGATCGACGACGAGAACACGCTCCACGTCTCCTACTACGTCTGGCGTCCCGCCCCCGGCACCTCCGCGCCCGTCCAGGACGCCGTGCCCTACCGCTACGTGCCGCCCAAGGACGAGACGGGCCGCTACATCGTCGACATCCTCTTCAACCAGGACTACATGGCATGGGTCACGCAAGGCCCCGTGGCGCGCCGCGACCTCGAGAAGCTCGGCGAGTCCGACAAGGGCATCATCTTCTTCCGCAAGATGCTGCGCGACCAGATGGCGATCGTCGCCGACGGTGGAGACCCCATGAACACCTTCCGCGACCCGGCCACGAACACCTCGGTCCGGCTGCCCATCGAGCACGTCAAGTTCGGCGACCGCGTCCGCGACGCGTACTCCCTCGTCGAGGCAGGCGAGGCCCCCGTCGCCGCCCTCGTCGACGAAACCCTCGCCACGTGGCAGGGCCGCCGCAGCGAGCGCGCCACCGCCGGCGAGCGACACTCGTGAGCCCAGCGGCGGATGTGAGCCATCCGCGCCCCAGCGCGAATGAGCGAGGTAGTAGTCAAAGGAGCATGCCATGCTGACGGTAGAAGAGAACCAGCGCTTCACTCAGGTCGGCCCCGGGACGCCCATGGGCGAGCTATGGCGCCGCTACTGGCACCCCATCGCCGCCGCCTCCCAGCTCAAGGACATCTCCACCAAGAAGGTCCGCCTCTTGGGCGAGGACCTGATCCTGTACAAGGACCGCTCGGGCACGCTCGGCCTCATCGAGCCGCACTGCGCCCACCGGCGCATGAACCTCATCTACGGCATCCCGGAGGAGCACGGCCTGCGCTGCCCCTACCACGGCTGGATGTACGACGAGACCGGCCAGTGCATCGAGCAGCCGTACGAGGAGACCGAGGACCCGGACGCCCGCTTCAAGGACAAGATCAAGATGCAGGCCTACCCCGTCCAGGAGCAGGCCGGCCTCATCTTCGCCTACCTGGGCCCGGCGCCCGTGCCGCTGCTCCCCGCGTGGGACGTGATGGTGGAGGAAGACGTCATCCGCGACATCGGCTACGCGGAGCTCTCCTGCAACTACCTCCAGGTCATGGAGAACTCGCTGGACCCGATCCACGTCGAGTGGCTGCACCAGTACTGGGCCGGCTACGTCATCGAGCAGCTCGGACGGCCCGAGCTCAACCGCGAGCGCGCGATCCACGAGAAGATACAGTTCGACCGCACCGAGTTCGGCATCGTCAAGCGCCGCGTTATCAAGGGCGGGAACGAAGACGACGACGACTGGAAGATCGGCCACCCCATCGTCTTCCCGAACATGCTCCGCCAGGGCTCAAGAGGCAGCGGCGGGGCGTTCCAGATCCGCGTGCCGATCGACGACGTCACGACCGGACACTGGTGGCTCCGGTGGTACCCGAAGAAGGACGGCGACGTCGACCAGACCCCCGAAGCCGTCCCCTTCTACAAGGTCCCGGTGCCCGAGATCGACGAGGACGGCCGCGTCCCCTGGGACGTGCTCGACAACAACAGCGGCCAGGACATCGTCGCCTGGATCACCCAGGGCGCCATCGCCGACCGCGAGCACGAGTCGCTGGGCCGCTCCGACAAGGGCGTCATCCTCTACCGCCAGCTGCTGGAGGAGGGCATGGCGACCGTCGCCGACGGCGGCGACCCCATCAACGTCTTCCGTGACCCCGCGGCGAACGTCTACCACCACCTGCCCACGGAGAACAACGTGCGGGCGTTCACCAAGGGCCCGCAGCGCCAGCGCGGCGGCGCGGCCACGAAGTACAGCCCGATCCTCATCGAGCGCGAGGGAGTGGTCAAGTACTAGCCTCGTCCTAGACCGGGGGCCTCGCCCTGCCCCGTAGGGGCGCGATTCATCGCGCCCTGGGCGCAAACCTTGCGCCCCTACACCCATCTGTCATCCCGAGCGCAGCGAGAAATCCCTCGCTCCCGCTCCCGAAAGCGCACGGGACGGGGAGTGCAGAGAGCCTGCCCTGAGCCTGTCGAAGGGGGCGAAGCCCCTTTGCCGGGGGCACGGGGGTGTCCCCCGTACTCGGCTTATCTCCCCCTTCCTGGCGAGAGCCTGCCCTGAGCCTGTCGAAGGGAAGGGGGACGGGGGGATGGTCGAAGGGCCTGTGAGGCACCGAGGCCAGGCTTGCTATACTGCCCACGCGAACCCTAACCCGCAGGAGCGCCGATGCTCACCCAAGAAGTGAACGACCGCTACACGCTGGTCGGCCCGGGAACACCCACCGGCGAGCTGATGCGCCGCTACTGGCACCCCATCGCCGCCGTCTCCCAGCTCAACGACATCTCCACCAAGAAGATACGGCTCCTCGGCGAGGACCTGATCCTTTTCAAGGACCGCTCCGGCACCTACGGCCTCATCGAGCCGCACTGCGCCCACCGTCGCATGAACCTGATCTACGGCATCCCAGAGGCCCACGGCCTCCGCTGCCCCTACCACGGCTGGATGTACGACGAGACCGGCCAGTGCATCGAGCAGCCGTACGAGGAGACCGAGGACCCGGACGCGCGCTTCAAGGACAAGATCAAGATGAAGGCCTACCCCGTCGAGGTCAAGGCGGGGCTCATCTTCGCCTACCTCGGCCCAGCGCCCGCCCCGCCCGTCCCCAACTGGGACGTGTATGCGGCCGACGGCGTCATGCGCGACATCGGCTACGCGGAGCTCTCCTGCAACTGGCTCCAGTGCCAGGAGAACTCGCTCGACCCCGTCCACCTTGAGTGGCTGCACGTCGCCTGGGCCAACTTCATCCGCGAGCGGCTCGGCAAGACCGACGACCTCAAGACGCGCCGGGCCCACAAGGTCATCCACTTCGACAACTTCGAGTACGGCATCATCAAGCGCCGCATCTGGGAAGGCGGCTCCGAGGAGGACACGGAGTGGAAGGACGGCCACCCCATCGTCTTCCCCAACATGCTCCGCCAGGGCTGCGACGGCTACAACATCAGAGACAACGAGCGCCGCAAGGGCTTCCCGCTCGGCCCCTCCTTCCAGATCCGCGTGCCCATCGACGATCACACGACCGGCCACTGGTGGGTCGCCACCTACCCCATGGTCGACGGCGACGTCGAGCAGACGGCCGAGGAGATCCCCTTCTACAACCCGCCCGTCCCGGTCCTGGACGAGAACGGCCAGCCCCCGTGGGCCGACCTCCTCAGCAACAGCGCTCAGGACCCCGCGGCGTGGATCACGCAGGGCGCGATCGCCGACCGCACCGGCGAGCACCTCGGCCGCTCGGACGCCGGCATCATCCAATTCCGTCAGATGCTCGAGCAGCAGATCCGCGTCGTCGAGGACGGCGGCGACCCGATGTGCACCTTCCGCGACCCCGCGGCGAACGTGTACATCCCCTTCATGACCGAGCAGGCCATGTACGTCTCAACCGGCATGCGCCAGGGCGCCGCGGCCATGTACAGCCCCATCCTGAACGCGCGGGAGAAGGCCGGCCTCCTCTAGCCCCGACGCCTGGTTCGTCGCTCCGCAGGATGAACAGGCCCTCGCTGCGCGCGTTCACCCCTCACCCCAACCCGCTCCCTCAAGGGGAGAGGGGGCGTTGCCGAGGCCGCGCACATCGTCGAGACTACCCAGGTAATAATTGCGGCGCTG
>JACZSI010000002.1 GCA_022574265.1 Chloroflexota bacterium
AGCACCTGGAGGTTCTTGCGCGGCAGCAGCACGTCGGCCGAGCGGTAGATCGTGTTGCCGCTCACCTGCACCGTGTACTGCGACGCCCCCATGACCGTGGCGCGGATGCGCTCCGCCGCCTCTTCGATCGGCCAGGGCAGCGCGCCGTCCGCGATCTGGCGCCGGAGCGCCTCGCCGAACGGCGCCCCCAGGTCCCCGAACGACTGCGGCTCTTTGCCGTAGACGTACTCGCCGACGCCGCCGGAGAACACGATGGCGTCGTATCCCTTCGGCCCTTCGAGCGGCTCCGTGAGCCAGAGCTGCGCGATCTCGGCCGACGGCTTCTCGTCGCGTATGAGCGCCAGAACGGCCGAGGCCATGTGCTCCGCCACGCGCTCGATCTCCGCGTCCGTGGGGCGGTCGCCGAGACGCCAGGTCAGTCCCGCCTGGGCCGCGAGGGCCGCTCCGCCGGGCTCGAGCACGCTGATCGCGCCACTCTCGTCGGTCGCCATCAGCCGGCCGCCGATGTGCATCGCCGCCGTGCCCACGACGCGGCCTCGATCCACCACCGCGAGCTTGGTCGTGCCGCCGCCGATGTCGACGTTGAGGACGCGCCACTCACGCTCGGCGGAGAGCGCGACGGCGCCCGATCCGTGGGCGGCCAGCAGCGCCTCGAAGTTGTGGCCGGCGCTCGCGCAGACGAAGTTGCCGCTCTGCTCGGCGAACAGGTCGGCGATGGCGCGCGCGTTGTCCCGCCGGATCGCCTCCCCCGTCAGGATGATGGCCCCGGTATCGACGTCCGCCCGCGCGATCCCCGCCTCCTCATAAGCGGTGTCGAGGAGCCGCTCGAGGGCCTCGTCGTCGATCCGCTCACGGTTGGGCGTGTACGGCGTGAACCAGACCGGCGAGCGGTAGAGGGTCGTGCGCTCGGTGACGACGAAGCGGCTGGAGAGCTCCATGCCGAGCCTGCGCAGCACGAGCTTCGAAAAAATGATCTGCGAGGTCGCCGTGCCAACGTCGATGCCGACGCTCGTGAGCGTGACGGTGTCGAGCTTCCAGAGCGGATGCTCCTCCTCCTGCTCGTACAGACCATCTTCGTCGTGGTCGTGCTCGCCGGGGGCATCGTGCATCGGCTTCTCCCACGGGCCGGGGGGTTACGCAGCACCGAGCGGACCAGCAAGGTTCCGCTCGGTGGTTGCGCCTGAGTCTCTGGAGGACCGGTTTGGCCTACTCGTTCCCAGTGTGCTCGTCGGAGAAGTGCGCGTGGGCGGTCTCCGCGCCCGGCTCCCCCTCGCACCACGGGACCATGTTCTTCATGTAGCAGGTGAGCCCACGCTTCTTGAGCTCTTCCTCGAATATCTCGTGGATATCCGGCGCCTCGTCCTCGTACTCGGTCTGGTGGCCGCCCTTCTTGGCGCTGACCTCGCCGCCGCGGAGCACCGTGGACTTGCTGGCTTGCCACCGGTCCCGCGCGTACTTGCGGGAGATGCCCTGGCCCAGGACCAGGTACGTCGCCGCGGTCTTGCCCACGTTGAAGTGCTGGTGGAGCCACATGCCTTCGCCCGCACCAGAGAGGTAGAGGCTGCCCTCCTGCCAGTCGCAGCGGATCCGCTCCTCCTGCTCTCGCTGCGTCAGCACGTAGCCCACGCCCTCGGTGATGTAGAGGTGCGCGCCGGGGCCGTGGCGGTGCCCCTTCTTGTAGTGGCCCGTCTCGAACCGCGAGACGTGGGACTCGGCCATGCCGTTCCCCATGATCATGAAGGCGTTGGTGCCGCCGCCGCCGCGGCTCTTCCACTCGTACAGCGGCAGCTTCTTGATGTCGGGGATGAAGTTGGTCTCCCACACCCGGCCGCGCCAGAGCTTCGCCTCCGCGCTGAAGTGGTCGGGCTCGGCGTTGAAGCGGTCCGTGAACTCGTAGTTGTTCTCGAAGACGAAGTCCTCGCTGAGCCAGCGGCGCATCAGCGCGGGCAGGTCGGTGACGGCGAACCACCGCGCCGGCTGCGACATGCTGGCGTTGAAGAACTGGTGCGTGGCGTTCGTCGGCAGCACGAAGTAGCTGTTCGGCCCCCACTCGAACGTCTGCTTCTCGCCGCCCTCGTGCCACACGGACGCCGAGCCATGCCCCGAGAGCACGTAGATGGTCTCGGTATACATGTGCCGCATCGGTGCGGTCGAGCCTCCCGGCGGCAGCTCGACGATGTGCTCGTCCTGGTCGTCGTCGCCATCGAGGTACACCAGCGCGCCCTTGACGCCGTCGCCCTTGCGTGGCCACAGGCCGACCTCGACGTCGAACATGCTCTTGATGTAGATGCCGCCGACCTTGGGCGCGTCCTCGCGGTCCCGCCAATCGGTGTAGACGTCGACGCGAACGAGCGCCGCCTGCTTTTCGGGGTCCGGGTCCGTGGGCCTTGCCGTAACCATGCGCCCCTCCCTCAACGTGTCGTCTGAGACCGGCGAAGCTTACCACCACCGCTGCGCCATCGCGCCTACGTCCCGCTCAGCGCCTCCGCGAGCGCCACGGCCGGGGCCACGTGGTCGACGTTCCACCGCTCCAGGCTCTGATGCTCGCCGGGCTCGTCCGCGGGCGGCGGCAGCACCCCGCCGTTGTACAGCCGCGCGGCGTTGACGCACGTGACGGCCAGACGCGCCTCCACGCTCAGATGGCCGAGGTCCTGCTCGATGATGGCACTGGACGTCGGCCAGGTGCAGGCCGGATGCGGGTAGTCGTTGGACCACATGAACGTGTCCTGGCCGTAGTGCTCCACGAGGTGGCCGCCCACCCGGTCGCTGATGAACGTCGCCCACACCTGCTTGCGCTCGAAGATGTACTCGCTCGGCGGCCGCGGGATCGCCTGGCGCCCGCCCGCGTTGCGCGAGAAGAAGTAGTAGTCGTACTCCTGCGCGAAGAAGGGGACCCAGCCGAGCCCCGCCTCCGCGATGACGATGTTGAGGCCGGGGTGCCGCTCGAGGACACCGGACCCGATGATGTGCCCCACCGCGGACATGCAGTCGAGCTTGTGGACCTGCTCCGGCAGCATCTTCGAGCCCCTGCCGCTCCGGTTGCCGCGGAGCGCGTTCGGGCCGGTGTTGATGTGCAGGTTCACCGGCACGCCGAGCGACTCGGCCGTCGCCCACAGTGGCTCGTAGTGCGGGGAGCTGAACGGGAGCTCGTCCGGAGGGCCGATCCAGATGTCGGCGCCCCGCAGCCCCGCCTTGACGCACCGCTCCAGCTCCGCGGCACCGCGGGCGGCGTCCCACATCGACAGCATGGCGAGGCCCCACAGCCGCTCGGGGGCGGCGGCGCAGAACTCGATCATCCAGTCGTTGTAGACGCGGATGTGCGCCTCCTCGAGCGCCGGGTCGCCCAGGAGCCAGGCCTGCTTGGCGTACGTCGGAAACAGCACGTCGGCGCTGACGCCGTCGAGCGCCAGGTCGCGCAGCCGCTCGCTCGGGTCCCAGCCCCCCGCGCGCAGGTGGTGGTTGGACTCGTAGAGCTTGTTCTTCGGGAAGTGGAGCGCCCGGTCGCGGAGCTCCTTCGGGAGGCGTGTCTCGAAGAGGTCCGGCGGCTCGGCCATGTGCGAGTCCGCGGAGATGCGCTGCTCCCCGGCCACGGCGGCCCCGCCGGCGTGCGGGTCGATGGTCGGTCGAGCATCAGGCATGGCGGCCTCCTCGCGCCGGCCCCCGCCGATCGGGCGGCGCGGTGCCGGCGGCGGCTACGCTACGCGCGGGCGCACGAAGCGTCAATCGGCCCACTCGCCAGCTCAGCCTGGTAGGGTTGCGCCATCGCCGCGAGGGGAGGGGACACGCACATGGCAGACCTGCCGTACATCTCATCCGACTCCCACATGAGCGAGCCGCTGGACCTCTGGGTCGAGCGCATGAACAAGAAATATCGTGACCGCGCACCGCACATGGAGCCCGTCTTCGACGGCGTGGAGGGCTCCTGGTGGGTCTACGAAGGCTATCCCGCCCACGACCTCGCCGTCGGCATCGCCGGAGGCAAGACCCGCACCGAGGAGGAGAAGGTCGAGTTCATGCGCTCGGGCGGCTACGGCGACGCCCGGCCCGGCGGATGGGACCCGGCCGAGCGCCTCAAGGACATGGCGGTCGACGGCGTCGCCGGCGAGGTCCTCTACACCACGCTCGGCTTCCGCCTGTTCTGGCTCAAGGACGCGGCGCTCCAGCGCGAGTGCTTCCGCGTGTACAACGACTGGCTGGCCGACTACTGCCGCTACGCGCCGGACCGCCTCAAGGGCCTCGGCCTCATCTCGCTCTACGACCCCGCCCTCGGCGCCAGGGAGCTGGAGCGGTGCGCCCGCATGGGCCTCAGCGGCGCCATGATCTGGGTCACGCCGCCCGAGGACCAGCCGTACCACCTCGAGCGCTACGACGTCTTCTGGGCCAAGGCGCAGGAGCTCGGGATGCCCCTCAGCCTCCACCCGCCGACGGGCATGGAGCGTCCGAAGTACGAGTTCGGCCGCGAGAACCGGGCCCTGCGCTCGACCATCGCACCGCACGAGGTCCAAAAAGCGCTCACGATCATCATCGCGTCCGGGATACTGGAGCGCTTCCCCGAGCTAGAGGTGATCTCGGCCGAGTACAACGTCGGGTGGGTGCCCCACTGGCTGGGGCGGCTCCGAGGAGCCGTCGGCACCGGGCCCAGCAGGCGCGGCGGCTTCGCCACCAAGCTCTCCATGGCGCCCGAGGAGTACTTCGCGCGCCAGGTACACGTCACCTACATCGACGACCCCGTCGGCATCAAGTACCGGGACGACATCGGCGTCGGGCGCATCATGTGGTCGAACGACTACCCGCACGCGGCCTCGACCTGGCCGGAATCAGGCCCGCTCATCAAGCGCGACTTCGCCGGGAGCCCGGAGGACGAGCGGAAGATCACGTGGGACAACGTCTCGCGCCTCTACGGGTTCGATCTATGAGCGCACGGCCCCCGCTCAGGACAGCGGCCAAGCCGCGGACGTGACCTCCCACCAGTTGCGGTCAAGGTCGGCGAAGATGAACGAGGTGTCGCTCTTCCCCCGCGCCTCCACGTCCAAGACCTCCGTGACGCCCACGTCCTTGCCGCGGCTCGCAAAGGTCCGGTGCGCCACCTGCACCTCCTCCGACGACGCGACCTTCAGCGTGTAGCGGTTCACCGGCGCGAGGTAGTTCCGCTGCTCCGTGGGCAGCACGACGATGTACCAGGGCGTGTCGGGGTGGGCGATGTAGGTCGAGCGATGCCCACCGCCGACGATCTCGAGGCCCAGGACCTCCGTGTAGAAGCGGTTGCTCGCCTCCTTGTCGCTCGTCTCCATCGTGCCGTGGCTGAGCGCCTGGGGCACGTAGCCCCGGCCTGGGAAGCGCTCCGGCCCAAGCAGCGTCCCCCAGTGGCCGCCCGCGATCCTGCGGCCGTGCCCGGTCGCCTTCGGGTTGTAGTACTCGAGCTCGATCGTGTTGCCACCCGGCTCGTCCATGTAGATGGAGTAGGCGAAGTGACTGGCGCCGGGCTCCCGCAGGCCGGTGATGCCGTAGTCGTCCTGGCGCTCGTGGATGTACTCCCACGCGGCCTTGATCTCCGTGTGGTCCGCCACGCGGAAGCCGTAGTGGTTGCCGTGCGGCTTCGTGGGAGCGTCGGGGCCGCCCTCGTGGACGACGAGCAGCCAGTCCGTGTTCGGGTGCTTGACGACGGCCGTCCCGCCCCGGCGGTCGACGACCTCGGCGGCGAGCAGGTCCGTGAACACCGGCAGCGTCTCGTCCAGCGAGCGGCACTCGTAGTGGCCGTGCACGAGCCCTTCGAGCTTGAGTATCGCCATCGCCCCACCTCCCCGCGGCTGATTCCCGCCTCTGTTCCACCCACCGGCCGGGCGCATCGTACGACGCTCGGCGGCGAACGCAAGCTCTCCGCCCGCGCGGCCGGCTCCGAGCGCGCCCTTGACCAGCCCGCGCCCGTTCCCCAAACTGCACGCGCACCCGTCAGACGAAGGAGGCGCAGACATGAGCTTGAACATCCGCCGCGTGGTAACCGCCAACGGCGAGAACGGGAAGGCGAAGGTTTGGATCGACGACGTGGCCGCCAACCTCCGCCTCAACCGGCCGCTGGTCTCCTCCGTGCTCCTGTGGTCCACCGACTCGACCCCGCCCGACGTGAGCGCGGACGAGGACCTCGGCGCGCGGACGCTCCCACGTCCGCCGGCACGCCGCGGCTCGATCTTCCGGATCGTCGAGTTCGAGCCGGGCAACGCGCCCGACATGCACGTCACGCCGACCATCGACTACGCGGTCGTGATGTCCGGCGAGATCGACATGGAGCTCGACGACGGCGCCGAGGTGCACCTGCGCGCAGGCGACGTCCTCGTCCAGCGGGCGACGCTGCACAACTGGGCCAACCGAGGCACCGAGCCGTGCCGGATCGCGTTCATCCTGATTGACGCCTCGCCGTAGGTGCCCGCGCTGAGCATTCGCGCTATGATGCGCGGGAAGATTCGGTCGTCGAGGAGCAGAGCATATGCCAGTCGAGATCTACGACACCCTGAAGTTCGCCCACGAGGCCAAGCGGCGCAAGAACGTCTTCGACACGAACCGCTTCCACGCCTGGATCCACTACTACAAGGTCGACCAGTCCGACGAGATGCACTGCCACAACCAGGACCAGACCTTCCACATCGTCGAGGGCGAGTGCACGATGAGCTTCCCGGACGGCGGCGAAGCCGTGCTGGGCCCGGGGATGCTCGCGACCATCACCGGCGGCTCCTTCTATCGCCTCCACAACACCGGCGGCAAGCCGCTGATCATGGTCGGCACCCGCTCAGGCGCCACCAAGGACACCGTCAAGATCGAACACGGCACCGGACGGATCATCGACTACACGGCCGAGCGGGCCGCGGCGGCCGCGCGGGGCGCATAGCCGGCCCGTTCGAGCCGGCGCGCACCGGCAAGGCCAGATCGCACGGCGCTGGGCGTGACCGCCCGGCGCCGTCTGATGCACGAAGCCAATAGGGAGACAGCCATGCAGCAGCAAGCCAAGCCCGTGTCCTCGCCGCTGGCACCCGCGCGCCCATCCGCGGCCGTCTACGGCTCCGACCTGATGGTCGAGGTGCTGCGCGAGCTCGGCATCGAGTACATCGCGCTCAACCCCGGAGCCAGCTACCGCGGCCTGCACGACTCCCTCGTCAACTTCCCCGGCGGAGGCCCGGAGATCATCCTCTGCTCGCACGAAGAGATCGCCGTCGGCATCGCCAACGGCTACGCGCGGGTCACCGGCAAGCCCATGGCCACCGGCCTCCACGACATCGTCGGCCTCCAGCACGCCTGCATGGCCATGTTCATCTCCTGGTGCAGCCGCACGCCCGTCCTGAACCTGGGCGGGGGAGGCCCGCAGGACGCGGTCAATCGGCGCTCCACCGACTGGGTCCACACCGCGCTCGTCCAGGGCAACCTCGTCCGCGAGTTCGTGAAGTACGACGACCAGCCGGCGAGCATCGCCGCGGTCCCGGAGTCGCTCCTGCGCGCCTACCGCATCGCGACGACCGAGCCCATGGGCCCGGTGTACGTCTGCCTCGACAGCGACGTGCAAGAGGCGGCGATCGAGGCGCCGATGACCGTCCCCGACGCCTCGCTGTACCGCGCCCCGGCGCCGCCGCGGCCGAACCTCGAAGCGCTCCGTGAGGCCGCCGAGCTGCTCGTGGGCGCGGCGTGGCCGGTCATCCTGTCGGGAGAGATCGGCCGTGGTCCCGAGACGCTCGCCGGCCTCGCGCGGCTCGCTGAGCTCCTCGGCGCGCCGGTGCTGGCCGCCGAGGGCGCCTTCGGCCTGCCGACCGCCCACCCGCTAGAGGTCACGCCGCTCCGGGAGGACGTCCTGGCGCGCGCCGACGTCATCCTCGCGCTCGACGTGCCGAGCCTCGGCGTGCCACTCGGGCCCACGGTACGCGAGCGGGGGAACTTCCACCTGATCGTCGCGCCGGAGACCAAGGTCATCAACATCACGATGGCCGACCAGCAGAAGCAGAGCTGGGTGACCGAGGGCATGTGGGTCACGCCGGTCGCGGTGCCGATCGCGTCCAGCACCGCCCAGGCGCTCCCGGAGCTGATCGCGGCCTGCGAGGAGCTCGCCGCCGCCGGCTCCGGCCACGCCCAGCGGGCCGAGGCGCGCCGCGACGAGGTCGGCCGCATGCACGCGGACGCCGCCGAGCGCTCGGCGAAGCGCTCGCGGGAGCTATGGGACGCGAAGCCGATCTCCTCGCCCCGCCTCTACGGCGAGCTCGCAACGCGCCTCGAGGGCCGGCCGTGGGCGATGGTCCACGCCCACAACCGCGGTTGGGGCCAGATGGACGTGAGCGAGCCAGACCACGCGATCGGCGGCACCCGTGGCGGCGGCGTCGGCTCCGGACTGCCCTCCTCCATCGGCGCGGCGCTGGCCCACAAGGGCTCCGGCCGCCTGTGCGTCACCGTCATCGGCGACGGCGACTTCTTCATGACGTCGAACGCGCTGTGGACGGCCGCGAAGTACGAGATCCCACTGCTCGTCCTGATCTTCAACAACCACTCCTACTACAACGACGAAGAGCACCAGGAGCGGATGGCCGTGCGGCGCGAGCGGCCCGTCGAGAACAAGGGCGTCGGCATCCGCATCGAGGACCCGGCGCCGGACTTCGCGGGCCTCGCTCGCTCACTCGGCGTCGCCGGCTTCGGCCCCGTCGGCGACCCCGCCGACCTCGGCGGCATCCTGGACGAGGCGCTCGCCGTCGTCAGGAGCGGCAAGCCAGCGGTCGTGGACGTCGAGACGCAGGTGCGCTGAGCCGCCTAGCCGAGCTGCCCGCCGAGTCCGATCGCGTTGGCGGCTGCCTTCTGCGTCATGCGCCTTGCTCCTGGGGCCGCTGAGTGCTACGACGCCGCGAGCTCCTCGAGCGTCGGCTCGGGCATGCCGTCGTGCCACGTCGGGTCGCGGAGCTCGAGCCGGTTGCCGCTCGGGTCGAAGAAGTAGAGCTCGCGGCCGGTGAACGTGCCCGTCTTGCGGTGCGTGAGCCCGGCGACCTTGACGTTCTCCTCCTTGAAGACCTTGGCGGCCAGCACCAGCATCTCCGGGCTGACCGTGAAGGAGTGGTGGACGCGACCATCGGGCGGCTCCGTGGCGGGCTTCTCGCGCTCGCACAGCAGAATGTTGTGGTCCCCCACGTTGAAGCAGGACATCACGTTATTGGCGAGCCGTCCGACGGCCTTCAGGCCAAGCAGGTCGCCGTAGAACGCCTCCGACTCCGTGAGGTCGTTCACGGAGATCGACCAGTGCGTGACGCCTTCGATCTTGAGCTTACCCATCGCTCTCCCCCTTTCGACGCCGCGGGTCTCGGGCGCGGCGGCGGGCACAGGATACGCCCAAGCCAGAGCGGGCGTTTGACGCTCCCGCCCGCGGGGGCTACTGTCTGGGCAGCACGGCGTGAGAAGGAGGCAGCGATGGCCGAGAAGACCAAGGTTGAGCACAAGCTACAGCCCTTCAAGTACGAGAAGCCCGACATCAGGGAGGGCAGGGGGAAGGGCAGCACCGGGCTGGCCCGCACCGACGTCGTGGGCGTGAGCGTCCAGGCCGTCGTGGACGGCGGCGAGACCAACCTGCACTCGCACCCCGGCACGGACGGCATCTGGTTCGTGCTCGCGGGCCGCGCACGCTTCTACGACGACGTCGCCTCGGTCGCCTGCGAGCTCGGCACGCACGAGGGCGTGCTCGTCCCGCACGGCGTCAAGTACTGGTTCGAGAGCGCTAGCGACGAACCGCTGGAGATCATGCACATCACGGGCCGCGTCCCCGGCGCCAAGAGCGAGCGCATGAACTACACGCCTGTCCTGCCGCAGATGGAGCAGCGGGGGATCAACGTGTACGAGTACCAGGAGAAGCGCAAGTCCTAGCTCGCAACCCGCAGAACGGAGGAGCCATGCCTGCCTACATCGGACTGAGCACGAAGGTCGTCCAGCTCAAGGGCCACAACGGCGACACGGTCGACGCGTACCTCGGGACGCCGGAGACCTCGGAGACCGTCCCCGGCGTCGTCGTCATCCACCACATGCCGGGGTGGGACGAGTGGAACATGGAGGTCGTGCGCCGCTTCGCGCACCACGGCTACGCCGCGATCTGCCCGAACCTGCACCAGCGCGGCGGCGAAGGCACCCTCGAAGAGATCGGGCAGCGCATCCGCGAGATGGGCGGGGTCAACGACGCCCAGTACATGGGCGACCTGCAAGCCGCGGTCGACGAGCTGCTCGCCTCGCCGCTGTCCAACGGCAAGGTGGGCCTGATCGGCTTCTGCTCGGGCGGGCGCATCTGCTACATCGCCGCCGCGAAGCTTGAGAACGTCGACGCCGCGGTTGACTGCTGGGGCGGTGGCGTGACCAACCCGCCGGGCGAGCTGACCGACCTGCGCCCGGTGGCGCCGATCGACATGACGCCCGAGATCAAGTGCCCGGTGCTCGGTATCTTCGGCAACGACGACGCCAACCCGGACCCGGCGCAGGTGGACGCGATCGAGGCCGAGCTCAAGAAGCACGGCAAGGCCTACGAGTTCCACCGCTACGACGGCGCCGGCCACGGCTTCTTCGCCTGGGAGCGCCCGAACTACCGCCAGGAGCAGGCGGGCGACGCCTGGAAGCACGTCTTCGCCTTCTACGAGAAGCACCTCGGCGCGCCCGCGACGGTGGACGCGGTCATGGCCCGCGCCTAGTCGTCGAGCTTGACGAGCTTCCCGTCCCTGGCGGTGATCTGGTTGCCGCTGAGCTCCATCGGCGCCTCGGCCGCGAGGACGTAGCGGTCCTTCACGACGTCGCCGACCCACCGCATGCGCTCGCGCTTGTCCGCGGGCGTCTCGTCGGTGGCGATGCCGCGGCGGCCGTCGTTCGGCGAGGCGTCGCCGCCGCCGGGGCCCATGCTCACGATGCAGATGTTGTGCTCGCGCTCCTCGGCCGCCACCTCCTTGGTGAACGCGCGGATCGCGACCTTCGAGACGTGATAGACGGCCGCGCCGATGGAGTCGGGCTCCCGCGCGTTGCGGACGTTGCCCTGGCCGAAGTTGATGATGTGCCCCTCGTGCTGCGCCTCCATGTAGGGGATCGCGTGCTTGGTCGCGTGGAACGTGCCGAGCAGGTTCGTGCGCATGACGTTGTCGAAGAAGCTCGATTCCATGTCGCGGATGACCGGCCAGCGAGGGGAGCCGGACATGAAGTGGGTGACGATGCCCGCGTCGTTGATGAGCACGTCGATGCGGCCGTAGTGGGCGTGGACCTGCGCCATCGCGGCGCGCACCTGGTCCTCGTCGCGCAGGTCCGCGTGGACGGGAAGCACCTGCCCGCCAAGCTCCGCGACCTCGCTCGCCACGGTCTCCATCGGAGCGATGTCCACGATCGCGAGCCTGGCGCCCGCCGACGCGAACTGGCGCGCGTTGTAGCGCCCGATGCCCATCGCACCGCCGGTGATGATCACGACCTTGTCTTTCACGGCCATCGCGCACGCTCCTCGTTGGGGTGGGCCGCATTGGCGGCGGGCGCAGCGTAGCGACTTCCGGCTCAACCCGCCACCGGCGCGGTTCTTTGACAATAAACGCCGGAGAACCTAGGGTCGCAGGCGAGCGGGCGAGGGACGATCGAGGGAGCCGAGCATGACGCAGCACGTCGAGCTACCGAAGCACACATCCTGGGAGCGCTGGGTCCAGAGCGAGGGCCTCGCGGTCACGCAGCAGCAGAAGATCCCGGACGTCCTCACGCACCCGCTCGAGCCCTGGGAGCGCACGGGGGTCGACGCCACGCTGCTGGACTTCACGCCCGAGGACCCGCCGGGCGGCGGCCACCTCGTCCACCAAGGGACAACGCGTTATCTGTGCGAGATCCCCACGGGCGGCACGTACCGGGCCGAGCGCCACATGTACGAGGAGATCTTCTACGTGGTCGCGGGCCGTGGCGCGACGACGGTCTGGTACGACGGCAGCCCCAAGCAGACGTTCGAGTGGCAGGAAGGCAGCGTCTTCTCGATACCGCTCAATGCCTGGCACGAGCTCTACAACGCCAGCGGCGAGGAGCCGGCGCGGCTCTACGCCTGCATCACGGCGCCGATGGTGTTCAACATGTATGGGAACACCGACTTCATCTTCGGCTCGAACGCGACCTTCCCCGAGCGCTTCGACCCCTACGACGAGACGTACTTCAGCGGCAAGTCCGTCCGCCTCCGGGAGCGGCTCGTCAAGACCAACTTCGTCTCGAACGTCCAGACGATGGGGTTGGACGACCACGGGTTCCGCGGCCCCGGCACGAACATGCACGCGATCATGGCCAACGGCCACTTCATCTGCCACGTCTCGGAGTTCCCCGGCCAGACGTACAAGAAGGCTCACAGCGCGGGGGAGTTCATCCGGCACCGGGCCGGGCTGACGTCCGACGTCGCCTACCTCTTCCTCAACGGCGAGGGATACGACATCCAGTGGAGCTGGGGCACGATGCCAGGCCCCGGCGTGCCCTTCGAGCGCCTCGACTACAAGGCGGGGACGCTGCTGACGCCGGGCTCCGGCTACCACCAGCACTTCAACGCGACGACGGACCCGATCCGCTACGTGGTGCTGCGCTTCGGCAGCCCCGAGCTGCTCGGCCAGGGGCGCTCGGGCAGGATCGCCAAGCCGCCGCAGATCGAGTTCGACGAGGAGGACCCGGCGGTCTGGCAGACCTTCGTGGACGAGCTCGCCAGCCGAGGCCTCGAACCCAAGATGCAGGAGTTCAAGGGGGAGTAGCCCGCGCCCGCCCCCCCTTCCGCGACGTTAGAACGCTAGAGCGTGATGCCCGCTTCCTCGGCCGCTTTGCGGTACATCGAGCGCGCGCGCAGTCCGACGGGTGCGTGCTTGCCCGTCGGGGCGACCGACACGTCACCGGTCTCCGGGTCGACCTGGCCTGGCAGCGGCGGGCGGAGCTGCATGGGGTCCATGATGATCGCGGGGTCGCGCTCCTGCCACAGCTCGATGATCTCGTTCGCACCGGGGTCTCGGAACACGTTCATCGGCTCCTCGCCCCGCTCGACCGCCGCCATCTGGTCCAGCAGCATCTTGCGGTAGAGGATGATGCCCCGGTCGGACTCGCCGAGCTTTTCGAGCGGCCTGTCGGCGAGGGGACCCTGCGTGACCCATGCCATCTGGTCCTGCCCGATCGTGAAATCGACCGCGAACCGGCCGTTGTCCTGGTAGAGCGGTACCTCCCGGTACGGGACGACGTCCTGGTGCGGCGCCGTCACGCCGGGCGGCGGCGCGTAGACGTTGTAGTGGACGTGCATCGTATGCGTGTCGTCGACCGGCACACGCATCTGGAAGCCGGTGCCGACCCGCAGCCAGTTCGGGAAGACGACCGGGTGACCGACGCGCCACGGCGGGTCGTCCTCGGTCGTGTCCGTGTAGGTGCGGCGCTTGATGATGCCGTGCTCGAACGGCTCGAAGCTGATCTTCGTATGCCGCTGGGTCGGCAGGCCCACCGGGTCGTCCGTGCCGCCGGCCTCCAATTGATAGCGGGACCAGTAGCCGTGGAGCCACTCCAGGTGCACCGGGTCCACCGAGTTCTCCATGCACTGGAGCCAGTTGCACGGCAGGAGCGTGGTCCCGATATCGCGCAGGACGTTGTCCCAGACGAACAGGTCCCATCGTGGCAGCAGCGGCACGGGCGCCGGGCCGAGGTACGCCCACAGCAGCCCGCCCATCTCCTCCACCGGGTACGCGGCGAGCCGCACCTTCTCCTTGAAGCGTCCGTCGGGATGCACCGTCTCCTCGAACGGCTGCTCGATGCACTGGCCGCTCTCATCGTAGAGCCAGCCGTGGTACATGCAACGCAGGCCGTGCTCCTCCGGGATGCCGTAGGCCAAATTCACCCTGCGGTGCGCGCACACGCGGTCGATCAGCCCGAAGGTGCCCGAGCGGTCCTTGTAGAGCACGAGGTCCTCGCCGAGGAGGCGCACCTCCTTGGTGGGGCGCTCATCGAGCTCGACGAGCGCGGCCACCGGGTGCCAGTAGCGGCGCATCAGCTCGCCCATCGGCGTGCCCCGACCGACCCTCGTCAGCTTCTCGTTCACATCCGCGCTGATCATGGCTACCTCCCGTTATCCTGCCGGGCCGTCGTCCTGCCTCGCCGTACTGTACACGCGAGCGCGGCTCGCCGCTAACCGGCCGCGGGCCACTCGGCGAGCAGCCTGCCGCCGCCCTCGATGCGGTAGCCGCGGCCGAGCTTCGAGAGGATGGACCAGAGCATCGAGGGGTTGGAGGCGATGACGGGCACACCGAGCTCGCGCTCCATGTCGTCGATGATGGGCAGTGGGTCGAGCACCGCGCCCTGGAAGTAGACCGCGTCGATCTTCCCTCCTGCCGTGACGGCGGTCCTGGCCATATCGAACACGGCCGCCGGCCCGATTTCGAGGGCCTCGTTCTCGTTGCTGAAGCCGAGCTCGGCGCAGGTCGCGTTGAAGCCGGCCGCCGAAAGGTGGGCCGTCAGGAGCGCGTTCATCTCGGCGTTGAACGGCGTCATCACGAGCACGTCGCGCGCCCGCAAGGCGTGGAGCGCGTCGACCGCCGCGCCGAGCGCCGTGGTGAACGGGACGCTCAGCTCGCCGGCCAGCCGGTCGCGGAGACCGGCGTTCTGGAGCTCGACGGGCGCACCGGGGACCATGACGGCGTCCCAGCCGCCGTCCCGGACGCCGGCCGTCGTCGTCGCGAGGATCGCGTCCATGCGGTCCGCGAGGTCCGTGAGCGAGCGCCGGACGATGCCCAGGTCGCCGAACGCGATCGTGACGTCAGCGGGCACGATCCGCAGGAAGCTCGCGAAGTGCGGCCTCGTCCGGGTGGTGGGGGCCATGAAGCCGATCGTGAGGGGCCCGTTCGTCGTCACGTCAAGTACCCCTGCTCGCGGTACCACCATAGAAGGACGCGCCCTGGACGTAGGTATACAGGACCTCGCCGTCGATGCCGTCGACGTCCTGTTCCCGCAGCCGCTGCTCGGGGCTGCCGGCGCCGGGCGAGGTCTCGAAGCGGCCGCCGACGGGCGAGCGGTTCTCGTACGGCCGTCCGACGAGCCCTCCGTGGAAGCGGAAGGACTTGTCGTTGATGACGGTCGTATCGGTGCCGTCGGGCAGCCGGACCGTGCGAGGTGCCTGGTCCCGATACTTGGCCGGGATGTGCTGCGTCCAGCGCTCGGCGGCGAGCTGGAGATGGGAGTCCGCGGAGATGATGCGATAGTCCCTGGCCATGGCCTCGCCTCCTGCTCGCGCTACGGGGCGGAGCCCTGGGCGCCGAGGACGGCTCCCTGCTCCTCGCCCGCGCTGTATCCCCACTTGTACGCCCGGTCCTTGTACACGTCCTCGGGCATCAGGCTCTCGAGGCCGCGCTTGCCGAGCTCCTCCTCGAACTTCTCGCGTATCCAGGGCTCCTCGTCCGGATACTCGATCTGGTCGCGGGCGCGGTCCTCGACCTGCTCGCTCCAGCCGGAGAACTGCGGCAGCGGCGCGAGCGCGAGGTAGCGGGCCGGCTCGACGCTCACGTTGAAGTGCTGGTGGAACCAGCGGTCGGGCGGCGTGAACATGCTGCCTTCGTGCCAGGGCGCGATGATCTTCTCGCCGCCCTCCGGCCACATGATGGAGTAGCCCTCGCCCGCGGGGATCACGATGACTCGGCCGGGGCCGTGACGGTGGCCCTTCTTGTAGGTGCCGGGCGGGAAGACCGACATGTGACCGCCCATCTGCGAGTGGGGGAACGACACGTCGACCACATGCCCGCCGCCGCCGCGCTGGCGGTGCGGCACGAGGTCATCCCAGGCGCCCATGTCCGTGAAGAAGTTGCCGTACCAGGTTGCGCCGCGGCCCATCGCCGGCGCGCGCTTGGCGACCGCGTATAGCTCGTCGTCCTTCGGCTGGAGCAGCTCCGGGTGCGGGTATGCGTTGTTGAAGTAGAAGCCGGGGTCCGGCTCCAGGGACATCGCGACGGGGAGGTAGTTGTTGTGCAGCAGCCGCAGCGTCTGGTCCCCACGAGCGTTGGCGAACTGCCGGTGGCTCCCGCGCGGGATCAGGAACAGGCTGCGCGGGCCGAACTCGAAGCTGTGCTTCGGCACGCCCTCGGTCCACACCGTGGCGATGCCCCAGCCGCTGATCGTGTAGATGAGCTCGTCCAGCGCGAACTTGAGCGGCGGCACCGTCGCCCCGGGTGCGATCTCGGTGATGCGCGCCTCGGTGACGCCCTCCATGCCCGAGACCTGGATGAACGCGGCGTTGCACTCGCGCTCCGCCCAGGGCCCAACCTCGACGGTCTTGAGGTCCTCGATGAAGTACCCCCGGTGGATCGGCACCCCCTGGGCCTCCATCCAGCGGTCGTAGAGGTACTTGCTGCCGCGACGGCCGTCGCGGGTGATCTCGTCTTGAGGGTGCGTTTCATCGGTCAACGTTGCTGCTCCTCGGGCTCGGATCGCGGCCTAGGATACCGGATGGGCGGCCGTGCCGCCTGCTCCACCGCTATCGCTGGAACGCGGAGAGCTGGAGCAGCGACTCGGTGAGCGTGCTGCGCCCCGAGTCCCGCCACACCTGGACCGTGTACACACCCGGTTCTCGCGCCAGAGCGCCGAGGTCGGCTCGCAGCTCGAAGTCGAGCGCCGTCTCCCGCCAGACGCTCGCGACGACATCGCTCGCGTCGAGGTCTGAGTAGAAGCGGCCAGCGCCGGGGGGTGGGAGCACACGGGCGATCGGCTTGCCGCACTCGGTCGTGAACCCGCCGCCCACGCAGTAGCTGTGCAGCTCGCCTATCTCCGCTGGTGACCGCGGGACGGGGAGGGGGTCGTAGTAGACCGACACGATACTCCCAAGCTCGATGCCGGGGACTCGCTTCCGCAATGACAGCGACAGCCGCCCATCGCTCGTCAGCCCGAGCGCGCTTCCTTCGACGTCGCCTCCCTCGAAGTGCTGCGCGAACGTGAGCAGCCGCCCGTTCCAGGCGATGCCGAGGTTCACGGACCGGTGCCCCGGGCGCAAGATATTGTCCCGGTGGCCCCAGTCCGAGCCGGCGTCGTCGTACATCATCGCCCACTCGAGCTCCCGGACCGACTCGTCGGGGACGGGGAGCGTGCACGCGACCAGCAGCGCGTCACACTGCCGCTCGCGCCAGCGCTCAGACGTCCAGCCGTCGATCGCCGCGTTCTCGGCGACGTAGCTCGTGCCGCCGGTCGACGTATAGACCATGTAGGGCTTGCGGCCGTCGACCCACCAGTGGCCGAGGTAGTCGTTCTCGAGCATGTCCTCGGCGTGGAGCTGCGCCGCCGGGTTCGAGCCCATCGCCACGGGAGGGAGCCCGTGGTCGGCCCGGTCGCTGTTGATGAGCCCCAGCGCGAAGACGCGCAGCTCGTCGAGCTCCGCGGCGGAGAGCCGCTGCCCGCCACCCACCGCAGGCGACGGCGCACCGGCGGACTCCCCACTCCCGATCCGGCGCGCGCCATCCACGAGGCGGGTGACCGACTCCTGCACCGGGACGGGGAGCAGCGGCAGCCACACCACCAGGGCGATTCCGCCCAGGACGAGCACCGCGACGGCGTTGAGAAGCTTCTTCATGGAACACACCCGGTGGACGGCACCTGGCCACTGCCGCCTCGCTCAGGGTATCGGAGGACAGCTTGCTTTGACCACCGGTGCCGAGGCACTATGCTAGCGCTGCCGGAGACCAACGAGAGGTGAGTGCATGAGCGAGCTGAACCAAGACGTCCCGAGGCTTCGGGTCGGTACCGAATGGATAGACCTGACGCTCGAGGCGAACCCCTACGTGGTGGTGACCGTCCGCGGGTACGCGGCCGCGCTGGCGGTCCGCGACTCGTCCGGTACGTCGCACGAGCTGCTCGCGGGCGCGGGCTCCATCTGCGAGGGCATCGAGCTACTGCGCGAGGAGAACGAGGGCGAGTACGAGGGGCTTAAGTTCAAGATCCGGCGTGAGAGCGCGGAGCGGACCGCACGCTACGAGATCGAGGAGGGAGCGGCATGACGACCAACGTACTGTTCGACGGGAAGATGCAGGAGCTCATCGCGAAGGTCCAGGAGCTGGAGGAAGTGACGACGGCGTTCAAGGCATTCGTGCAGCCGTCGTTCGACTTCGCCGACTTCCATACGCACTTCGACCCGGTCACGGACACCGCGAAGGAGGTGCACGACCTCTACCACGAGCTGCTGCACCTCGGCCGCCCGCACGAGCACTGACCTCAGGCGAGCGTGCGCTCGAACCGGCGGAGGAGCTGGGCGTTCGCGGCGACGATCACCGTCGATGCCGACATCAGCGCAGCTCCCACCGCGGGCGGCATGAAGTAGTCCAGGCCGAACAGTGCCAGGGCGCCGGCCGCCAGTGGGATGGCGATCAGGTTGTAGGCCGTCGCCCACCAGAGGTTCTGGACCATCTTGCGATAGGTCGCTTGAGCAAGCCGGACGATGGTGACGACGTCGCGCGGGTCCGAGCGCGCGAGCACGATGTCGGCCGACTCGATGGCCACGTCCGTCCCCGCTCCGATCGCGATCCCGACGTCCGCCTCGGTCAGCGCGGGTGCGTCGTTCACGCCGTCGCCGACCATGGCGACCGTGAACCCGCGCTGCTTGATCTCACGGATCTTCGCGGCCTTCTCGCCGGGGAGGACCTCGGCGAAGAAGTCGTCGAGCCCGAGCTCATCGGCCACCGAGCGTGCGACGGCTTCGGCATCGCCGGTGAGCATGATGACGCGGATGCCCATGGCCTTCAGGTCGTTCACCGCCATGCGCGACTCCTCGCGGACGATGTCGCCGAGAGCGATCGCCCCGGCAAGCGCGCCTTCGATCAGGAGATAGACGACGGTGTCGCCCGTGCCGCCGAGAGCGCCGACTTTATCGGCGTCGGCGACGATCCCCTGCTCCCGCAGGTAGCCGGGGCTGACGACCTTCGCGTCCCGCCCGTCGACGACGCCGCTTGCGCCTTGGCCTGGGATCGCGACGAAGTCGCTGACGCGTGCGTCGCCGAGTCCGCGAGCCTCAGCTGCTTCGACGATGCCGCGGGCGATCGGGTGCTCGGAGGAGCGCTCGAGACCGGCAGCCAAGCGCAGGACGTCGTCCTCGCTCCGACCGTCGAGAGGAACGACCGCGGTGACGCCGAAGCGGCCCTCGGTCAGCGTGCCGGTCTTGTCGAAGACGATCGCGTCGATCGACCTGGCCCGCTCGAAGCCCGCGCGGTCCCTGATGAGCAGGCCGTTGCGCGCAGCGATCGAGGTAGAGACGGAGACGGCGAGCGGGATGGCGAGGCCGAGTGCGTGCGGGCAGGTGATGATGACCACCGTGACGGCCCGCTGGAGCGCGAAATTGGCCGTGGCGGACGCGCCGAACCAGCCGATCAGCGTCGCGGCGCCGGCGGTGATGCCGACGATCGTGAGCCAGAACGCCGCGCGGTCCGCCAGCCGCTGCGTGCGTGAGCGCGTCTCCTGCGCCTGGCGCACGAGCTCGATGACCTGAGCGAGGTACGTTTCCTCGCCGGTGCGTTGGACCTCGACCGTGAGGGCACCTTCGCCGTTGACGGACCCTCCGATGACCTGGAGGCCCTCCCTCTTCTCGACGGGGGCGCTCTCGCCGGTGAGCATGGCCTCGTTGACCGACGAGCGGCCGTCGGCCACGACGCCGTCGGTGGGCACGCGCTCTCCGGGCCGCACGAGCACACGGTCGCCGGGCCGCAGCTCCGCGACGGCGACGTCCACGGTCGAGCCGTCCGCGCTCAGCCGGTGCGCGTCCGCGGGCATCAGGCTGGCCAAGAGCTCCAGCGCCCGCGAGGCTCCGAGGATCGAGCGCATCTCCAGCCAATGGCCGAGCAGCATGACGTCGATCAGCGTGGCCAGCTCCCAGAAGAAACCGTCGCCCTCGACGCCGAAGGTGATGGTGCTGCTGTAGACGTAGGCCGTCGTGATGGCGACGGCGATGAGCGTCATCATGCCTGGGGCCTTGCCGCGCAGCTCGGTGACGATGCCGGTGAGGAAGGGCCAGCCGCCGTAGAAGTAGATGGCGGTCGCGAACCCCCACTGGATGAAGCTGTCGCCCCTGAACCGCCACGAGTCTTCGACGCCAAGCGTTTCCTGGACCAGTGGTGCCAGCGCGAGGACCGGGGCGCTCAGGACGAGCGACACCCAGAAGCGCCGCCTGAAATCGGCCACCATATGGGCGTGATGGGAGCCATGGCCCGCGGCGTGCTGGGGACCGGGCACGCCAACCGCGGGCTGGTGCGCGGCGTGGTCGTGCTCGTGGGATGCGTGTTCCATGAGAGCCTTCCGGCGGTTCAGTGAGCGGGGAAACCCGCGCGCTCCAACTGCTTCCTCGCCTCGTCGGGCGACATCTTTTCGACGTCCAGCGTGAGGCGCACGACCTGCGTCTTGTGGTCGGCCGCCACCTTCTCCACGCCCGGCAGACCGCCGAGCTCGCGCACGATGCGGCGCTCTCAGCCCGCTCAGAAGATCGCCTTGTCCAGGACGGTCAGCTCGATCTCTTCTATCGTCGCCATGCCGGTAATCTTACGCGCGTTCCCCCGTGCCCACGCACTCGAACGTCATCCGTGGGAGACTGGGCACGAGCTGACGGCCCGGCGTGCGAGGGAGGGGGACCATGAGCGCGGATGAGAGCACAGCCGACGCGGCGATGGACAAGCTGACGAGGACGACACCGCCCATGGATACGTCCGTGGCCGCCGACCTCCTGCGCGAAGCGAAGGAGGTCTTCGACGAGCACGGCGTTGTCTTCTTCCTCCGGCAAGGCACCTGCCTCGGCGCGGTCCGGGACAAGGCCTTCATCCCGTGGGACGACGACGTCGACATCGGCAGCATCGAGGGGCTTCACGGGTTCGACGAGCGGATGATCGAGCCGGTCGCGGACTCCTTCAGGGCCCGCGGCTTCCACGTGAAACGGGTTCCCATCGACGGCCAGCCCTGGCTGGGTCTCATGAAGCACAACCTCAGGATCGATTGGCTGTGCTCCCGCGTCCGCAAGGGACACATCGTCCACTTCCCCGCCGCGCGGATCCCGGTGCGGCTCTTCACCGACCTGAAGGAGATCGACTTCATCGGCGAGAAGTTCCTGGTGCCAAGCCCGCCGGAGGAGTACCTGCGCCACAAGTACGGGCCGAACTGGGCGATGCCCACCCGGCTCGGGTACGCCAAGGACGTCGTCGACAACATCCCCGAGGGTGCCATCTCCGGGCGACCGGGCCGGCTGAGGCAGCTCCTCATGGCCCGCCTACTCCCGCGCCGGTCGGCGAGGCTCCGGGTGCTCGACGAGCGCGGGGCGCCCCGGCCGGGGGCCGAGGTCAAGCTCGTCGGCTGGGGGAGCTACGAGACGGACGGGGAGGGGTACGCGCGCTTCTACCTGCCAGCCGACGACGTATACGCGCTGGTGGTCGCCGACGGGGGCCGGGAGGAGGTCCTCTACGAAGAGCAGCTGGAGCCCGGCAAGACGTACGTCTACCGTCCCGACCCGGCGATGTCGGAGGGCAGGATCTTCGTGCTGACGGAGGAGTAGCGCTCAGGCTGTCCCGATAGCTACCGCCAGTCCTTGGAGGGCGGCAAGGCCGCCCCGAGGCCCTCGACCGGCTCGACGTGGCGGACGACGACGTTCATCGTGCCCTCGCGGTGCGAGACGTTGCCCGTGATGAGCAGGACCGGCGCGCGGATGACGTGGCGGTACCGCTTGTAGGTCGCGGCCCACACGACGACCGGCGTGTGGCCGAGCTCGTCTTCCAGCGTGAGGAAATAGGCGGTGGCCGACGGGTGCTGGCGGCGGACGACCAGCCCCGCGACGCGCACGTCCGCGCCGTCCGCCAACCCCCACACCTCGGCGCTCGGCGTCACGTCCGGCAGGCGGTCGCGCAGGTACGCCATGAGGTGCGAGCGTGGGTGGATGCCCATGGTGCGGTACTCGCCCTCCATGGTCTCCCAGGCGGTCGGCTCCGGAAGCGCGGCCATGTCCTGCTCGACGGGCAGGGGCAGCGCGAGCTGTGCCCCCGTCCGCCGGTAGCGCAGGCCGATCTCCCACTTGGTGTCTCGCCGGGTGTGCAGGGCGCCTGTGCCGGACGGTGGGTAGGGGTGCGATTGCGCCCCACCACGTCGGTGCCGCGCAGCCCTTTCGACCATCCCCCCGTCCCCCTTCCTCGCCAGGAAGGGGGTGATAAAGCCAGCGACGGGGGACACCCCCGTGCCCCCGGCAAGGGGCTTCGCCCCTCTGCACTCCCCGTCCAGCGCCCGTTAGGGGGTTCTGAGGCACGGCCCCTCAGCGTTTGGGTGACGGAAAGGTGGAGCCCCCACGCCCGCCTCAATCAGCGGCTGTCCCCTTTTGTGGGTCAAGGGCTGTGCCCTTGTCGGCTAGGTCGCGGAGGCGCTTGAATGGGTAGATGCCTGTCTGGTGCAGGTCGCTGAAGAGCAGCCCGAGCGCGTAGCGGCCGACCTCCAGGTAGTCCTCGATCCGCACGTCCTCCGCGATGTCCGCCACTTTCACCTGCCGCACGCGCGACATCTCGTCGATGCACTCCGCGCAGCCGCAGTTGCCCCGCAGGTAGCGGTGCGGCAGCAGGGAGTCGAGCCCGTCCTTCCAAACGATGTGCAGCCCGTCCTGGGTGATCTCGACCGACTCGGGCTCGTACTTGGGTTCCGCCAATGCCGTGCTCCCTAGACCGCGACCTCGCGGCCCATGCCGCGCTCGATGGCCTGATGGTACACGTGCGCGCCCGCGGCCACGTCCTCGAGGGCGAGGCCCTGGGACTCGAACAGCGTGAGCGCCTCCGGCGACGGGCGCCCGGCGACGCGCCCTCCGACGACGTCGCGCAGCTCGACCGCGCGCTCCCAGCGGAACACGCGGCGCTCCGCGGCCCATATCAGGTCGCCGCACTCGATCTTCGCGTCCGCCAGGTCGTCGACGACGATCAGCTCGGCGCGGCGGATGGCGGCCTCGTCCAGCTCGCGGCGCATCCAGCTGTTGGAGCCCGCGGCGTTCACGTGGGTGCCGTCGCGGAAGGCCTTGCCGTCCACCACCGGCTCGCGCGCGTTCGTGATGACGCAGACCACGTCCGCCTCGGCAACGGCCGCTTCGGCTGAGTCGACGGCCTCGACCGCGACCCCGAGCTCCCGCGACATCTCCTCGGCGAAAGTCTCGCGGTGCGCCGGCGTGCGGCTGTAGACGAGCGCGCGCTCGATCGGCCGCACCGCGCAGATAGCCGCGAGCTGCGTGCGGGCCTGCGACCCGCTGCCGATGATGCCGGCGCTCGAAGCGTCGTCGCGCGCCATGTAGCGCGTCGCGATGCCGCTCGCCGCGCCCGTCCGGATCGCGCCGAGTGAGTTGGCCGCTATGAACGCGACGGGCTGTGCCGTCTCGATGCTGTAGAGCAGCACGACCATCTGGCTCCCGCCGCCGCCGCCCGAGACGTACGTCTTGAGTCCCGTGAGGCCAAGCTCGGCCGAGGAGGCGGCCATGACCTGCTGCGAGCCACGGGTGTGCGGCACGCGGTACCGGCTCATGTTGGAGACCGTCCCGGCCGCCGCCTCCTTGAAGATGCGGTCCAGGGCTTCGAGGGCGTCGCTCATCGTGAGGAGCGCGCGCACCTCCTCGTCGCTCACCATCAGCATGGGGCCTGCTCCTTGGATCAACCGGGGGCCGGGGTGCCAACAGGTTAGCAGCACTGGTGTCGGCACCGTTCGCTGGATCGGATGGGGTGTGCAGAGGGGCGAAGTCCCTTTGCCGGGGGCACGGGGGTGCCCCCCGTAGTTGGTTTTATCACCCCCTTCCTGGCAGGAAGGGGGACGGGGGGATGGTCGAAAGGGTTGCGGGGCGTCTACGTCGCAAGAGTCGGGCCGCGGTGCCCGCCGCCTATGCCCCCAGCTCCTCCATCGGCAGCTGCCCCGGTGCGTGGACGGGGCGCAGGTTGCTGATGCCGACGCCGATCAGCCGGACGGGCTGGCCCGGCGCCCAGTTGGACTCGAGCAGCGCCGCCGCCTGCGCCCGGATCACCTCCGCGCTCGCCGTCGCGGCATGCCCGCTGGCCGAGCGCGTGAGCGTCGTGAAGTCGGCCGAGCGCAGCTTCAGCGTCACGGTCCGTCCCACGAGGCCCTGCTTGGCCAGGGAGCCCGCCAACCGCTCGGCCATGGCCTCCAGGCGTTCTGCAAGCGGCGCCAGCTCGTCGATGTCCACCTCGAACGTCTCCTCGGCGCTGATCGACTTCGTCTCGCGCTCCGCGCTCACCGGCGAGGGGTCCTCGCCCTGCGCGCGCCGCTGGAGCACGGCGCCCCACGGCCCGAGCGTGCTGACGAGCAGCGCGACCGGCGCGGACGCGACCTGGCCGAGCGTGGCGAGCCCCTGCGCCTCGAGCCGCTGGGCCGAGCGCGGCCCGATACCCGGCAGCTTGCCCACGGCCAGCGGCGCGAGGAACGCGGCCTCCTCGCCGGGCCGCACCACGGCGAACCCCGCGGGCTTGCCGCTCTCGCAGGCGACCTTCGCCACCAGCTTGCTCGCCGCCAGCCCGACGGAGCTCGGCAGCCCCAGCTCGACGCGGATGCGGCCCTGCATGCGGTGCGCGAGCCCCTCGGCCTCGGTCATGTTCTCGGCGACCGGCGTCAGGTCCACGTACGCTTCGTCGATCGAGACCTGCTGGACGAGGTCCGACTCGCGCGCGAGCACTTCCATGACGCGCTTGGAGTGCTCGCGGTACGCCGGGAAGCGGGGCGAGAGCACCGTCGCCTCCGGGCAGAGCCGCAGCGCGTGCGCCATGGGCATCGCCGAGCGGCAGCCGAACGCGCGGGCCTCGTAGGAGGCGGCGGCGACGACGCCCCGGCCCCTCGGCGAGCCGCCGATCAGCAGCGGCTTGCCGGCAAGCTCCGGGCGCTCGAGCACCTCCACGGAGGCGTAGAAGGCGTCGAGGTCGATGAGCGCTATCGAGCGGTCTTTGGATGCCACGGCGGTATCGTAGCGGGCGGGGTGCGAGGGCGCCACGGGCGGGATGGCACGGCGGGTGAAACGTCTGTCCGGTCCGGTGCGGTCGATGACGCCCATGGCGGGAGACACGAAGGGCCACCCTTCCAAGAAGGGTGGCCCTCTAGCTAACTGTCTGACGGCGTTGGCTGGCGACGGCCAGCTTGCCGCTTACCTCTTGCCGCGGACGGCGCTGGCCAGGTCGGAACCCGGCGTGAAGCCGACGCGCTTGTGCGCGGGGACGGTGACTCGCTGGCCGGCCTGGCGCCCGCGGATCGCGCGCACCTGGCGCTCCTTGACCTGGCGGGACTCGAATGCACCGAAGCCCGTGAGGACGACGCGGTCGCCCGCTGCCAGGCATTCGCGAACGCTATCGAGCACGGCGTTGAGTGCCGCATCGCCCTGAGAGCGGGGGCCTCCCAACTTGGCGGCAACCTTCGCAGCTAGGTCTCCCTTTCGCAGTGTGGCCAAGTCAACACCTCCTAACGGGTTGGGCCTTGTCAGGGCCGTGGTCAGCGTCAGCACGGACGCGCGCGGCGGAGTATAGCATAGCAAAACTGGGGGTTTCAATGGAGTTGGCGCCGTTGGCTGCAAATCCCGCACCGTTATCGGGCTCCCGTCCCTAGCGCCACCACCGGTAAAAGTGGTTTAGCGGGCCGTGGCCTGCTCCAACGGGGAATGCGCGCCCTATCGCCTCGGTCACGTACGCCTTCGCGTCCGCCACGGCTTCGCCGACCCCTTTCCCGTTGGCCAGCCCGGCCGCGATCGCCGATGAGAGCGTGCATCCCGTCCCGTGCGTGCTCGTGGTCGCCACGCGCTTCGCCGGTAGCTCCGTGAAGCGCTCGCCGTCGAAGAGCACGTCCACCGCGTCCTCGCCGAAATGACCGCCCTTGACGAGCACGTAGTGGGGGCCCAGCGCCCGGATCGCCCTCGCCGCCTCCTTCGCCTCCTCCATCGTGGTCACGGGCCGCCCTGAGAGCACCTCGGCCTCGCTCGCGTTCGGCGTGAGCACGAGCGCCAGCGGCAGCAGCCGCTCCCGCAGCGCGTCCACGGCGTCCTCTCGCAGCAGACGGTCGCCGCCCTTCGCCACCATCACCGGGTCGACGACCACGACGCCGAGCCCGTGGGCCACGAGCCGCTCGGCGACGGTCTCGATGATGCTCGCGCTCGAGAGCATGCCCGTCTTGACGGCCGCGACGCCCAGGTCGTCCGCGACTGCGTCGATCTGCGCGGCGACCATGCTCGCTGGCAGCTCCTCGACGGCGGTGACGCCGAGCGTGTTCTGCGCCGTGACCGCGGTGATGGCGGTGGCGCCGTAGACCTCGAACGCGGCGAACGTCTTGAGGTCGGCCTGGATTCCGGCGCCGGCGCTCGAATCGGAGCCGGCGATGGTCAGGGCGACGGGTCTGCTTGCCACGCTGCTCCTCCGCTAAACGGGCCAGGCCTCGCGCTTCCAGGCCATCTCCCAGAACAGGTACTCGTACCGGCAGCTCGTCACGAACGCGTCTTCGACGGCGCGCAGCTCGCTCGGCGGGAGGCCGGCGCCGACGCGGTCCAGCAGCTCGCGGCACCACCCGGCGAGCGCGGCGAACTCCGGCGACGCGTACATGTCGATCCACGCCCGGTAGCGGCCGTCGGCGGGCTGCGCGCCGCGCTTGAGGGCCTGAGCGACGTCGGAGAAGCCCCACATGCAGGGGAGCAGCGCGCCGACGAGCTCCGGGAAGCTGCCCGTGGCCGCGGTCCGCACCAAGAAGTCCGTGTACGCCCGGCACGTCGGCGCGGGGCGCTCCCGTTCGAGCTCCTCGGCGGAGATCCCGAACTCCTCGGCGTACGCCCGGTGCAGCGACATCTCCGTGGTCAGCGTCGCGTGGGCGAGCTCGGCGAGGCGCGTCATCGCGTCCAGGTCGGGGGCGCGCGCGGCCGCCAGCGACAGCATCCGCGCGTAGTCGGTCAGGAAGAGGTAGTCCTGGCGCACCCAGTGCTTGAAGCGCTCGACGTCGAGCGAGCCGTCGCCGATGCCGCGGATGAACGGGTGCTCGGCTTGCGCGTCCCACACGGCGCTCGCAGCCGCCCGCAGCTTGTCGGTCAGCCGCTCAGCCATGCCCGCCCTCGCGCATCTTGGTCCTCGTGGGCACGAACGCGTTCCAGAACGCGGCCTCGTGGCGGAGCGCTCGCCGGAACACGTTCGACAGCGCAGGCTCGCGCTCGGCGGGCGCGGCGTCGATCCACAAGCCGAGGTGCGCGACCAGCTCGGCGAGCGCGGGGTCGGCGTGGATGTCGATCCAGCTTTGGTAGAGCGCGTCGTCCGGACGCCGTCCCTCGGCCACGAGGCGGGAGGCCCAGTCGGCGTAGGTCCCCTCCGTCACATAAAGGGCCGTGGCGATCTCCTCGAACGTGCCGCGCCGTCCCACGCCCTCCACGAAGCGGCCGAAGCGCGCGGTGACGGGCAGTGGTTCCGGCCGGCGCTCGGCGGGCGGCGGCATCCCCAGCTCATCGAAGACGCGCCCGAAGAGGTCGTCCTCGGCGCCGAGCAGCGTTTGGAGGAAGGCCGCCAGCGGCCGCGCCTCCGCGGCGCTCGGCGCCTTGGCGATGCCGTAGGCGACGGTGCGCGCGAGGGCATCGACGAAGAGGTAGTCCTGCGCCATGTACGCGGCGAAGGCCGGCCGCGGGAGCGTGCCCGCACCGAGGCCGAGCACGAACGGGTGGCGCACCACGCGCTCCCACGCCTCCCGGTGCTCGGCCAACAAGCGCTCGCTTCGCCTCAACGCGCCTCATCCAGGCCGTGGACCTGGCGCGCGAGCTCCGCGAAGTCGTAGCCGGCGCCCGCGCGGCGCCGCTCGGCCACGACGAACCCGGCCGCCACGGCGCTGGAGACGACGACCGCGACCAGGAAGCTGCCGAGCAGGTTGCCCGACGCGAGGATGTGCCAGATGTCCGTGAGGGGATCGAACGTCCACCAGCCCGCGAGGCTCTTCGTCGGGAAGAAGAGCGCACCCGCCGCGATGCCGGTGATCGAGCTCACCGCGGCTCCGGTCCCGCCGAAGCGCCGCACGTACACGCCCAGGAAGACGGGCACCATCGCCCCCGCGCACACCAGGTCGGCGATCAGGAACAGGTAGAGCACGCTGTCGAAGGCATAGCCGACCGCCATCGCCGGCACGATGAGCAGCGCCGTGATGATCCGCGACGAGCGTAGGAGAGCGGGCCCGGCGAGGCCTGGGCGGACGCGCGGCAGGTCCGTGGTGAACACGCTCGCCATGCCGTTGAGCAGCGTGTCCATGCTGCTCATGACCAGCGCCAGCGCCAGCGCGACGAGTGCCACGAGCGCCCAGCCCGGCAGCACGTCCAGCGCGAGCGTGAACAGCGCGATGGAGGCCGGGTTCTCATCGCTGATGAGCCCCCGTCCGACGGCCCACAGCCCGAAGAGCCCCGCCGCAATGATCATGGGGATGACGATCAGGCCCGCCGTGAAGAAGCCGAGGCGCAGGTCGCGGTCGGTCCGTGCCGCGTAGACGCGCTGCCAGAAGCCCTGGTGGAAGAGGTTGGCGGCCAGGATCGCGATGATCAGCGTTATGCCGAACTCGATGCCCGGCCGGTGCGAGAGGCTCAGCAGCGCCGGCGCCGTCTCCCGCACCGGGTCGAAGGCGTCGCTCCAGCCGCCGAGGCGCGAGACCGCGACCGCCAGCAGCAACACGAGCAGCGGCACCATGACGAGGAACTGGAGGTTGTCGGTGAAGATCGAGGCCCGCAGCCCCCCGTACACCGTGTATGCCAGCGTCGCACTGCCCACGAGAGCCAGCGTGAGCAGCAGGGGAGCGTCCGTGACCAGCCGGACCGCGCGGGCGATGGCCCCCATCTCCGCGGACAGGAAGGTGAACATGTACAGCAGCGTGATGACCAGCACCACGGCGTACGTCGCCCGCCCATAGCGGAACCAGACGAACTCGGTCAGCGAGTGGCCCTCCGGCATGAGGCGGCGCATCCGCGGCCCAACGACCGCGAAAGCGACGATGGGCGCCGCCTGCCCGACGCCGTAGCCGATGATGCCGACGAGCCCCGCCCACGTGGCGGCCTCCGCCGGAGCGAAGAGTATCCAGGCCCCCATCACCGAGGCCACGGCAGTCGCCATCGCCGTGAGCCCGCTCGTCGAGCGGCGGGCGCTGATGAAGTCCTCGACCGTCACGATCCTCCCGCGCGCATACCAGATGCCCAGACCGGCCATGCCGGCCATCGTGACGACCGCGACGAGGAAGGCCCAGGCACCTGTCGACATACGAGCTCCTTTCGCGGCGGGCCTGCGCGGGGCGAAAAGAGAGAGCCGCCTGCGGAAGGTGGCTCTCGATGCCGGAGGAGTCCGGCTCGCGTTGCTCTTCCTCCGCTGGCATTACCCAGGTCAGGTCCCAAGGGTCGCCTCGAGTTTCGTCGAGGCCTCTCAGCCGGGCGCTCCCGGCTCCCCTGAACGCTATCCGCTATGCGATTATGGCGCCGATGGTAGGCGTGGGGCTGGGGCCCGTCAAGCGGCCGAGGAGCGCGATGAACGAGCGTGCGCGAGCGGCGCCTTGGGCAGGCTGCACGGCTTGGTGGCCCAAGTCGTGGGAACCCAGCGCCGTGAATGCTATGGACAATCGGGATTCTGTACTATAATGCCGCCCGACAACGGCCTCGTAAAGGACTGAAAATCAGGGGCCACGCAGGGCTGATCTGGCGCGCACTGGGCCAGCATAGCTGAGCCCGGCGTGTTTCGCGTCGTAGCCCGAGGCCCATACCCGATGAGACGTACAGGAGGCGGCATGTTCACGCGCCGAATGCTCCCCGTCAGTATCCTGCTCACGCTGGTGCTGACCCTGATGGTGACCGCTAGCGTTAGCGCCCAAGAGGCCGACCTCGGTGGCCAAGCGGTCTTCCGCGACGCCGATGCCGCAAGCGACAGCCTGGTGATGAACTTCTCCGGCGTTCCCGCGCTCCCCGTCGGCTCCGCCTACGAGGGCTGGCTGCTCGACGCGGACGGCGGCAAGCTGAGCGTCGGCATCCTCGTCCGCTCCGGTACCGCGGACATCGTGCAGACCTACGTCAGCCCGTCCGGCGAGAACCTGGCCGCGAGCTACAGCCGGTTCGCCATCAGCATCGAGCCGGTGCCCGACCCCGACCCCAGCACGCCTGGACCGATCGCGTACTCCGACGCGGTCCCCGCGTCCGTCTTCCCACACGTCGGCCACCTGGTCGTCGCTTGGGGGTCGAACCCCGACGCGAAGGGCATCGCCGTCGGCTTCCTCGAGCAGATGGGCGTTGCGGCCCTCCACGCTAACCTCGCCGCGGACTCGTCGAGCCTGGCGGACAAGCAGAAGCACGCGCAGCACGTGATCAACATCGTCGAGGGGCTCGGTGGCCCCGGCGACGGCTTCGGCGTCCTGAACTACGGCGCGGACCTCATCAAGCACGCCGGTTTCTCGAAGAGCGCAGCGGCCGACGACGAGAGCGTGGGCGACGGCGCGGACGCGGCGATCGCGGCCGCACAGAGCGGCGTCGGGTTCGCCGAGCGCGCCCGCGACGAAGCGGCGGTGGCCGTCGCCTCCGGTACCAGCGAGTTCCGCCTCGGGATCGCGTTGGCGAACATGGTGAGCCTCACCGCAAACGGGTTGAGCGACGCCGAAGCCGCGTACACCTCTTCCCAGGACATCGCCCTCTTCGAGGGGCTTGCGGGCGAGCGCGACGCGCCGGTCGTCGGCGACCCGCTTGTCCCGACGGTCGCCATGGCCGCGCTGCTCGTGGGCTTGCTGCTCACCGGCGCGGGCGGGCTGCTGGTCTTCCGCCGCCGTCAGACGGCG
>JACZSI010000072.1 GCA_022574265.1 Chloroflexota bacterium
TCCGGGCGGGCGAAGTAGATGTGCTCGAACACGCAGTGGGCCACCGTGGCGTCGGGGACGGGCGACGGGATGCTGCGCAGGCCGTCGCGGTCGATGATGACGGTCTCTCCCGGCTCGATCTCGCGCACGAACTGGGCGCCCACGTGGTCGAGCGCGCAGCTCTCGGACGCGATGATCCATCCGCCGGGTGCGTACCGGCCCAGGGCCAGCGGCCGGACGCCGTGCGGGTCGCGGATGCCGAGGAGCGTGTCCTTGGTCGCGACGACCAGCGAGTACGCCCCCTGGAGCGAGCGCATCATGTACGCGGTCTTCTCTTCCCACGTGTCGCCGGGCGCCCACGCCAGCAGGTGGGTGATGACCTCGGAGTCGGAGCCGGTGGTGCAGGTCACGCCCCACTCGGCCAGCCGGTCCCGCAGCTCGACGGCGTTGATGACGTTGCCGTTGTGGCCCAGCGCCAGCTCGACGTTGGGTCCCTGCGAGATGAACGGCTGGGCGTTGAGCGCTGAGCTCGACCCCTGCGTGGAGTAGCGGGTATGGCCGATGGCGACGTGGCCGGGCAGCCGATCGAGGTCCTCTTGCCGGAAGGCGTTGGACACGAGCCCCACGTTCGTGAAGTGCCGCAGCGCGCGCCCGTCGCCGGCGGCGATGCCGGCGCTCTCCTGTCCACGGTGCTGGAGCGCGAAGATGCCGAAAAAAGCGACGCGGGCCGCGTCGCTATCGGTGCCGTTCGGGAGGTATACCCCGACGACGCCACACTCCTCCTTCGGGGAGTCGCTGGCGTCGGCAGCTACGTACGGGTCCGTGCTGGGCATGCCGTCCTCCGTGAGCTGATGAACGGGGGTGACGCTAGCAACGGGCGCGAGACTACCAACGGGGCCACGGCCATTGTAGCGCATCTCCGTCGACCCCTCTAAAGGGGGCTTGCCATCACTTCCGAGCGTGTGCGCCCCCAACGCCTTAGGGGGGCGCTCAACCGCTCTTGCGCAGCAGCACGAAGAACTCCCGGTTGCCTGCTTCCCCCTCGAGGGAGGACGGTCGAACGCCAAGGAGCTGGAGCCCCTCACCGATGGCCCACAGGCAGAACGCGCCCACCGTTTTGGCGTGCACCGCGGGGTCTCGCACCACGCCGCCGCGTCCGACCTCGCGCCGGCCAGCCTCGAACTGCGGCTTGACGAGCACCAGCGCCTGCCCGCCGGCCCGCAGGTGCGCGAGCGAGGGCGGCAGCACGAGGCGCAGCGAGATGAACGAGACGTCGGCCACGAGCAGGTCGACCTCCTCCGGCAGGTCGAAGGCCGCCCTGGCGTTCGTGCGCTCCATCGAGACGACACGCGCGTCGCCGCGCAAACGCTCGGCGAGCTGCCCGCGGCCGACGTCGACCGCGTAGACGCGCGCGGCCCCCCGTTGAAGGAGGCAGTCGGTGAAGCCGCCGGTGGAGGCGCCCACGTCGAGTGCGGTCCAGCCCTTTGGGTCGAGGCCGAGCGCGTCGAGCGCGCCGTCCAGCTTCTCGCCGCCGCGCCCGACGAAACGGGGGCGTGAGGCGACGCGCAGCTCGACGTCCGCGCTCAGCAGCTGGCCCGCTTTCTCCACGCGCTGGGTGCCGGTGAACACCTCGCCTGCCAGGATGGAGGCGTGGGCCTCCTCGCGGCTCGCGGCGAGACCGCGCTCGGTCACAAGAAGGTCCGCGCGGACCTTCTGGACCTTCTTGGAGACGCCTGGCCGTGGTTGGCGCGATCGGCCGGAACGGCTTGGTTTCCGGGCGGAGGTGTTTGACACTGCGACTCCCGGCTCATTATACTGGCACCTGGCCATCACCTCGTGGACGGGGAATCGAGACCATGCCGAAGCGTACCTGGCAACCCAAGAAGCGACGCCGCCAGCGCCGGCATGGTTTCATGGCCCGGATGCACACCCCTGGTGGTCGAAGGGTCATTAGCAAGCGGCGGTTCAAGGGCCGCCACGAGCTGGCGGTCTGACGACCGGCGCCGCCAGAGCGAGCCTCCGCCCATGCCGGCACAGACCCTTGGACGAGAGCAGCGGCTCCGGCGGCAAAGTGACTTTCAAGCGCTCCGTGAGCGCGGCATCTCCCGAGCCCATCCCCTCCTCGTGCTGCGCGCGGCGCCCAACGGACTGCCATACGCGCGCTTCGGCTTCATCGTCGGGCGCCGGGTGGCTCTGCGGGCCGTCGTACGGAACCGTACGCGGCGGCGCATGAGAGAGATCGCGCGCCGGACGCCGGTACGCACCGGCTGGGACCTGCTCTTCATCGCCCGGCGGGCCGCGGTCCAGGCGCCGTTCGCGGAGCTGCGGGAGGCCATGACCCAGCTGGAGCGGCGGGCGGGGCTGCTCGATCAACCGGTCGAGCCACCGGCCTCACCGGCCGAACAGGACGGAACGGAGGAGTAGTGGGGCGCTTCGTGATCCGGCTTATCGCTGCCTATCAGCGCGTGCTCTCCCCCTACATGCCCGGCGCGTGCCGGTATGAGCCCACCTGCTCGCACTACGCCCAGGACGCCATCGAGCGGCACGGGCTGCTCCGCGGCGGCTGGCTCGCCACGAAGAGGCTCGCCCGCTGTCAGCCGTGGGGCGGCCGCGGCTACGACCCCGTCCCAGGAAGCACGCGTGTGATGAGCACGCACGAGCATGAAAGGACCGGCGTCGCCTCGCCCTAGGGCGGGAACGCCGAGCGACCGCCGGTGTGCTTGCGCACGCCGGCGCCGGACTAAGGAATCGCACGTGAGACGCTCAGACGCGCGCCTCGGAACCCGCCCACTGCGCCGCATGGCCATCGCCTCGGTGGTCGTTCTCGCCGCGCTCTTCGTGCTCGCTGGATGCAACACCCGCGACCGCGGCTCCGCCACGCAGAGCTGGTCGGGTGTGGCCGTCGTGGACGGCTCGGCCTTCGTCGGGACGAAGAACGGCCGGATCGTCCAGATCAGGCTGCTCGAGGGTATCGGCGGCGAGACGATCGCACAGCGCGGCGAAACGTTCGGCCCCCCCGAGGTCGAGGGGAGCGCAACCGGTCCCGCGTTCTACGGGACGCCCATCGTGGAGGACGGCAGGCTCTACGCCGGCAGCTATCACGGCGTGGCTTATTCGATGCGCGCGGACGGCGCCGGCGTCCTGGGGGACGTGCGGGAGTTCCCGATCGACGGCAACCCCCTCGCCGAGGGCATCGCCGGGTCGGTGGTGCCCGCGGGCGGTGCGCTCGTGATAGCGGCGTCGGAGGACGCCGGGGCCGGCCGCCTCTACGTGCTGGAGGCCAGCAGGCTGAACGATGGACTCACGCCCCTCCAGGTCGAGCGCTGCCGGTATCCGGCGGTGGAGCCGATCGGTCAGCTATGGACCACGCCGACCGTGGTGGACGGCGTCGCCTACTTCGGCGACCTAAGCCATCGCTTCCACGCCGTGGCCATCGCCGACTGCCGGCTGGTCTGGAGCGTGGAGCTTGGCGGAGCCATCGTCGCGCCGCCGGTGGTGGTTGGGGGCAAGATCTACGTCGGCGCGTTCGACCGCGTCTTCTACGAGATCGACCGCGCGACCGGAGTCGTCAGCGAGCTGTTCACCGCCGAGGGTTGGTTCTGGGCAGGCGCCGCCACCGACGGCCGGCACGTGTACGCGCCGAGCCTCGATGGCACCCTGTACGCTTACGACACTCGCAACCGGACCGTGATCTGGACGTACGAGGAGGCGGAGCCGCAGCCGATCCTGTCCGCGCCGGTGGTCGTTGGCGACAAGATCGTCATGGCGTCCGACAGCGGCGCCGTGACGCTGCTGAGCGCGGGAGGCGTCCGGCTGGACAGCTTCGTGAATCCGGGCGACCAGGTGCGAGCGCCGCTCACGGTGCTTGACGACGTCGTCTACGTCCACTCGCTTGGCGAGGTGGTCACGGCGCTGCGGGTCGACGGAACGCGCTTGGTCCTTGAGTGGGACATCGAGGACATCGACCGATGAGGACGTCGTGGACTTTCTAGCGCTCCTCTGGAACGAGGTCATCACCAAGCCCATGACCAACGGCTTGCTGCTGTTGTACGTGGTGTTGGCGGGCAACCTTGGCCTGGCGATCATCGCGTTCACGATCGTGATGCGCGTCCTGACGTACCCGCTGGTGGTCCGTCAGCTGCGCCAGACCCGCCGGATGCAGCAGCTGCAACCGCGGATCAAGGACCTGAACGAGAAGTACAAGGACAACCCGCAGGTCCGCGGCCAAGAGGTGATGAAGCTCTACAAGGAGATGGGCGTCAACCCCATCGGCTGTCTCGGTCCGATGGTGGTCCAGATGCCCATCTTCATCGGCCTGTTCTGGACCATCAACAACGTCCTCCCGTTCACCCCGGAGATCCTGGCGGGTCTTTCGGGGAAGCTGTACTCGTGGCTGCCCTTCCTGAACACCGTGCTCCCGGTGGACCGGCTCTTCCTCGGCATGGACCTTGCCCTGGCTCCCACGCGCGCCGGGAGCCTGCTGGGCTACGTCCTGGTGGCGGCGTCCGGGGCGAGCATGTTCGTCCAGCAGAAGATGACCCAGATGCCGTCGTCGGACGCGCGCCAGGAGAGCACGCAGCGGATGATGCTGTTCATGTTCCCGGTGATGTTCGGGATGTTCAGCCTCTTCTTCCCGCTTGGGCTGGTCGTCTACTGGGTTGCGTCCACGCTCATCGGCATCGCGATGCAGTATTTCATCACTGGTTGGGGAGGCCTCCGCAAGCAGCCGGTCGCGGTGGCAAGCGGCGCCTCACGGCTGGGCCCCACGCTGACAGCAGCGCCTCCGGAGAAGGAGCAAGCAGATGACAGAGAGCCAGAGCATCGTCCGGACAGCCAAGACGGTGGAAGCAGCGATCGAGCTAGCGCTCCTCGAGCTCGGCGTCGGCCGAGACGAAGTCGAGGTCGACGTCGTTAGCAACGGCCGTGCCGGTATCCTCGGCATCGGCTCGGAGGACGCCAAGGTCCGCGTCACCCCCATCGGCGGCGCCGGAGCAGGCGCCAGCGCCGGTCTCGGCGTCGTCAGACACATCCTCGAGCTCCTGGACGTCGAAGCTCAGCCGTCCATCCGCAGCTCGGGTGGTGGCCCGGACGAGCCGCCGATCATCGACGTGCAGGGTGAGGACGCGGGCCTCATCATCGGCCGCCGTGGGGACACGCTCCGCGCGCTCCAGTTCGTGACGAACATGATCCTGGGCAGGCAGCAGGAAGAGGTCACCCCGGTGATCGTCGACGTCGAGGGGTACCGCGATCGACGTTTCGCTCACCTTCGCCAGCTCGCTACCCGCACGGCGGAGCGCGTGACCTCCTCCGGCCGGGCCGTGACCCTCGAGCCGATGCCACCCGCCGAACGGCGGATGATCCACGTCACCCTGGCCGATAACCGGGGCGTGAGGACCGAGAGCTCCGGCGAAGGCAACGAGCGCCGCGTCACGATCGAGCCGACCGGCGAGGCCGCGCCGCGGCCCCAAAGCGGCGCGCGCGGCGGCGGACGCCGGGGCCGTCGGCCCACCGAGCGGCAGCCCGTCGAGGACGCGCGGCAGCCCGATGCCGGCGAGCCGCAGCCAGGCAACGAGTGGCCGGCCGACGAGCGGCCCCTCGATGATGACGACGAGCCCCAGCCGGACGACGAGCCCGAGCCGGAGGACGAGCCTCAGCCGGTCGATGGCGTCGAGGAGCCTGACGACAAGCCCCAGCCAGGCAACGAGCGCCCGCCCGAATTCGACGACGAGCTGGACGACGAAGGGCCCCAGCCGGGCAACGTGCGCGAGCCTGAATTGGACGACGACGTGGACGACGAGGGGCCCCAGCCGGGGAACCGCTAGCCCGCCGCCCGAGGCAAGGACATGGGTGCGCAACCTCCCCCACGCCTCCCCGCCATCCGTCGTGAGCGGCTGGGCTTCACGCTTGCGCTGCCGTTCGCCATCCTCCTCGCCGCCTCGTTCGTGAGCTGGCCGTGGCGCGCACTCGACATTCCGGGCATCGTCGGCACGCTCACGCCGCCCGCCATCGTGCTGCTCGCGCTGGCCATCGCGACGTCGATGTTCGCGCTCCGCCAGAACCTGCCCGCCGCCATGATCACGTGGCTTCCCGCGGGTCAGGGCGCCATCGTCGTGATGACGACCGGGTTCCTCGGAGGCACGGCGGACGCGGGCCTCGGCATCGCGGCGATCGTCGCCTACGCCTTCGTCTACCTGCTCGTGCTCGGCATCGCCGTGGCCGTGGCCGGCGACAGCGGGAAGCTGGCGATCGCGTTCGTTGCCTTCTTCATCCTCACGCAAGCCACTCGCTTCCCCATCTTCGAGGCCGACGTCGCCGAGCCTGTCGCCTTCGCCTCGCTCTTCACGCTCCTGGCGGGCGGCCGCGCCGTCGCCGAGATCGCCGTGCTCGTCTGGCTGGCGCGGTGGCTGGTCGAGTCGCCGGACGAGGACGCGCTGCGGCCGGCGCTCGCCATCGCCGCCCTCACCCTCGGCCACGGGCTGATCGCCAGCTGGGAGGACCCGCTGCTGCGCGGCGAGCTCTCCGTGGCCGCCGCCGCCGAGCAAACGCTCCGCTGGCTCATGTTCGTCACGCTTCAGCTCGGCCCGGCGCTGGTGCTGATCCGCTACCGCCGCGCGTGGCAACAAGGGCACAGCCCTTGACCCTTAAAAGGGGCGCGAGGTTGGTCCTCGGCCCTGCCGTTGGCGGGTTGTGCTACCATCGCCGCAACGGCCTTGACGGAGACGAGTAGGCGGTGACGCCGCGCGGAGCGAGCCGGGTAGGGTGCGAGCCGGTGCGCTGCGACCGTCCGAAGATCACTCCCGAGCCGTCGACCGAACGGTCCCGGCGTCGCCGGACCCAGTAGGCCTGACCGGCCCCGCCGCACGTTACCGCGGCGCATGAGCGTCCCCCGGCTCGTCCGGGGGGAAGAGTGGTGGTACCGCGGGTCGCAAGCCCGTCCGCTTGAGTCGGACGGGTTTTTTCGTTGCTGAACGGAGTGGCAGCCGGTGGCCAGCGATAGCAAGCGTTTCGAGGCGGTCTCGAGCCGGGTGGACTTCCCGGCCCTGGAGGAGGCCGTCCTCGAGCGATGGCGGAAGAACGACACCTTCCACGCCGTCGACCGCGTGCGTGCCGGTGCCGACACCTTCGTCTTCTACGAGGGGCCGCCCACGGCCAACGGCAGCCCCGGCATCCACCACGTGCTCTCGCGCGCCTTCAAGGACGTCATCCTCCGCTACAAGACCATGCGCGGCTTCCGGCCCGTGCGCCGTGGCGGCTGGGACACGCACGGACTCCCCGTCGAGCTCGAGGTCGAGAAGGAGCTGGGCCTCGCCACCAAGCAGGAGATCGAGGAGTTCGGCATCGAGGAGTTCAACCGCCGCTGCCGCGAGAGCGTCTTCCGCTACGTCAAGGAGTGGGAGGCCATGACCGAGCGCGTCGGCGTCTGGCTGGACATGGACGACGCCTACGTCACCTACGACAACAGCTACATCTCCGGCGGCTGGTGGGTGTTCAAGCAGCTGTGGGACAAGGGCTACGTCTACGAGGCCTACCGCGTCACGCCGCACTGCCCGCGCTGCGTCACCAGCCTGAGCTCGCATGAGGTGGCGCTCGGCTACCAGGACGACACGCCCGACCCGTCGGTCTACGTGCGCTTCCCGCTCGCCGAGCGGCAGGACTCGGCGGACGTCAGCGTGCTCGCGCGTCTCGGCTACCGCGACGGCGGCTGGGGGAGCGGGCGCCCGGCGCTCGTCGTCTGGACGACGACGCCTTGGACGCTGACCGCGAATGCAGCCGTCGCGGTCGCGCCCGGCGAGGAGTACGCGCTGGTCATCGGGCCCGGCGGCGAGCGCCTGTTGCTCGCCACTGCGCTCGTGGAGCGCGTGCTGGGGGACGGCTGGACCGTCGGTGAGCGGTTCACCGGTGCCGAGCTCGAAGGCGTCGTCTACGACCCGCCGTACCCGCACGCCGAGGCGGGCGACGGCTGGTACCGCGTGCTGCCGGCGGACTACGTGACGACGGACGAGGGGACCGGCTTCGTACACACCGCGCCTGCCTACGGCGCCGAGGACGCCGAGCTTGCCAAAGCTCACGGCATCGAGACCAAGCACACCGTCGATATGCGCGGCATCCTCCAAGAGGGCTTCCCCGGCGGCGGCAAGTTCGTCAAGCAGGCCGACGACGACCTCATCGCCGACCTGGAGGGGCGCGGGCTGCTTCTGCGGCACGAGACCGTCCACCACACCTACCCCTTCTGCTGGCGCTGCGGCACGCCGCTGCTCTACTACGCCAAGAACACGTGGTATATCGAAACCACGGCCAAGAAGGACGAGCTGCTCGCTGCGAACCAGGCCATCAACTGGTACCCCGGGCACATCAAGGAGGGGCGGTTCGGCGAGTGGCTCCGCAACAACGTCGATTGGGCGGTCTCCCGCGAGCGGTACTGGGGCACGCCGGTGCCCATCTGGCGCTGCGAGGGCTGCGGTCACGCCCACTGCGTCGGTGGTGCCGCGGAGCTCGCCGAGCAGGCGACGCCCGAGACGGCGGGGCTGCTCGACGGGCTCGACCTGCACCGGCCCTTCATCGACCGCGTGGAGCTCGTCTGCCCGCAGTGCGGCGGCGCCATGAAGCGCGTGCCCGAGGTGCTGGACGCCTGGTACGACTCCGGCGCCATGCCCTTCGC
>JACZSI010000216.1 GCA_022574265.1 Chloroflexota bacterium
GGCCGGCACGCCCATGACCGCGCCGGTGCCGTAGGTCGCCAGCACGTAGTCCGCGGTCCAGATGGGCACGCGGTCTCCGTTCAGGCGGTTGACGGCGTAGGCGCCCGTGAACACGCCCGTCTTCTCGCGCTCGGTGGACAGCCGGTCGATCTCGGACGCCTCGCGCGCGGCCTGCACGTACGCCTCGACCTCGGCGCGGCGGTCGTCCGTGGTGATGCGCGCGACGAGCGGGTGCTCGGGCGCGAGGACCAGGAACGTCACGCCGAAGATGGTGTCGATCCGCGTCGTGAACGTGGAGATCTGCTGCTCGTCGAGGCCGAGGTGCGAGATGTCGAACGACACCTCGACGCCCTCGCTGCGCCCGATCCAGTTCGTCTGCATCGTCTTGATGCGCTCGGGCCAATCGACCACGCCGGAGAAGTCGAGGAGCTCGTCGGCGTAGGCGGTGATCTTGAAGAACCACTGCTCCATCTCGCGCCGCTCGACCGTGTCGCCGGTGCGCTCGCAGCGGCCGTCGATCACCTGCTCGTTCGCGAGCACGGTCTGGCAGGTGGGGCACCAGTTGACGGGGGCGGAGGCACGGTAGGCGAGCCCCTTCTCGTACATCTTCAGGAAGAACCACTGGTTCCAGCGGTAGTACTCGGGGAGGCAGGTGACGATCTCGCGGTCCCAGTCGTAGACGCAGCCCATCGAGCGGAACTGGGCACGCATGCGCTCCATGTTGTCCATGGTCCACGCGTAGGGATGGATGCCGCGGCTGATGGCGGCGTTCTCGGCGGGCAGGCCGAAGGCGTCGAAGCCCATGGGGTGCAGCACGTTGTAGCCGCGCATCCGCATGAAGCGCGCGTGCGCGTCGGACGGCGCCATGGCGTACCAGTGGCCGATGTGCAGGTCGCCGGAGGGGTAGGGGTACATCGTCAGCGCGTACCACTTCGGGCGCGGGTCGTCGTCGTCCACGTGGTAGATGCGGTCGTCGTCCCAGCGCTGCTGCCACTTGCGGTCGATGGCGGCTGGGTCGTAGCGGAGGCGGGCGGGCCGGGACGGGGTGGCCATGGGTCGCTCCGGGGGGGCTTGAAGCGATAGTTTAGCAGCCGAGGACAGGCGTGAGCGCTGAGGGAAGATGTACAATTCGCCCATGCCTACGGGTACAGAGAAGCAGCGGGCGATCGAGGCGTTGGGCGGACTGCCCGAAGACGCGACGCTCGCGGACGCGATCGAGCGGCTCTGCTTCATGGCGAAAGTCGAGGAGGGCCTTCGCCAGTCTGAGGCTGCCCGGGTTGTCTCCCATGAAGAGGTCAAAAAGCAGCTCTTGGCGTGAGGTCCCTCCTCTGGACTGACCAAGCACGCGGTGACCTCGCGGCTATCCGAGAATTCATCAGCCGGGACTCGGCGCACTACGCTGACATTGTCGTCGCGAGGCTGATTGCCGCCGTAGACAGGATCGCCCGCTTCCCCGAATCTGGCCGCGTGGTGCCGGAGTTCACGGACGCCTCGCTGCGAGAGGTGATCTCGCGGCCGTATCGGATCGTTTATCGACTGGTCGGGCCCGACAGGATTCACATCCTGACGGTTCACCACGGGGCGCGGATGTTCCCGGCTGACGTGTGATGCCGGGCAATCGGCCGCGGACTCGCTGATCTGGCGCGGCGGCCGGTCACTCCTCGCTGCGCCGCTTGCGGTTCGGGTCGTACTCCGTCCGGCCGTAGCGCCGCAGGTAGAAGTCGCCCTTGCGCGGGAAGTCCACGTAGAGCCCGAGGCCGGTGCCGCCGATCACGTGCAGGTGGCCGTGCTCCTGCGTCTGGAGCGCGTCCTCGCCGAAGTTCGAGACGACGCGGAAGCCGCCCGGGGCGTCGGAGGAGCCCAGGTCGATCGCGAGGGCGGCGGCGCGGGCGAACAGCGGCGAGCGCCAGAACTCCTCCTGGGTCATGTGGGACTTCGGCGCGATGAGGTACATCACCGGCACCCAGGTCAGCTCGTTGTGGAAGACGAGGAGATCGTCGTCCTCGTGACGGACGGTGCGGGGCAGCCGGCCGGAGATGATGCCGCAGAAGTCGCAGTCCGCCTCGGTCGTCGGCGAGCTCATCCCGCGCTGGCGGCGCGCTTGCGTTGCGGTCGGGCGCCAAGCTGGCGGTAGTCGGGCGCGGTGATGGGCATGACGAC
>JACZSI010000217.1 GCA_022574265.1 Chloroflexota bacterium
CCGCCGGGCTTCGCTCCAACCCTTAGCTCGCCGTTGGGAGAAGGTCGGCGCTCCACCACCGTTTCGACCATCCCCCCGTCCCCCTTCCTCGCCAGGAAGGGGGTGGTAAAGCCAGATACGGGGGACACCCCCGTGCCCCCGGCCCTTCGGCAAGCTCAGGGCAGGCGCCGGGGCTTCGCCCCTCTGCACACCCCCTCACGCCGTCTTGCCGTCCTCCCATTGTCATTCCAAGCGTAGCGAGGAACCTCTCAGGGGCGCCGGCCAGGGGTAGGAGCACCCGAGAGGGCGCGATGAATCACGCCCCTACCCCGTCGGGGAAGCGGCGGCGAGCACCCTAACCGTTCGAGTGGGTCGTCCCGTCCCTCTACGGGCGTACGATGGCTTGTGTCCCGTTGAGGAGGCGCCGGTGGCCGAGGTCCGCGTGCTCGTGGTGGGAAGCGACCCGCTGGCCCGCAGCGGTATCGCCGCCATGCTCGCCGACAGGCCGGGCATCGCGGTCGCGGGTGCGGCCGCGGACGCGGAGGACGTCGTGGGCGTGGCCGAGTCCTCCCGCGCGGACGTCGTGGTGTGGGACCTCGGCACCGACCTGCCGCTTGCGATCGAGCGCCTCTCGGCGGCGGTACGCGCGCTGGCGCCCGTCGTCGCGCTCTTGGGCGATGCGTCGGCCGCCGCGCAGGCGTGGGCCGCCGGCGCGCGCGGCCTGCTGCACCGCGACACGCCGCCGGAACGCCTCGCCGCGGCGGTCGTCGCCGTCGCCGAGGGCGCGACCGTGCTCGACGACGATGCGGCGGACGCGCTGCTGCGGCGTGCCGCGCCCGGCGCGGGGCCGGTCGAGCCGCTGACGCCCCGCGAGCTCGGCGTGCTGCGGCTGCTGGCGGAAGGCCTCCCGAACAAGGCGGTCGCCGCCCAGCTCGAGGTGACGGAGAACACGGTCAAGTTCCACGTGAACGCCATCTTCGGGAAGCTCGGCGTCCAGTCGCGGACGGAGGCGGTCGTCCGGGCCACGCGCCTCGGCCTGATCCCGCTCTAGCCCAAGCGACGGGCGCCCGCTACCCAGACGGGTGGGGCCGGGGCGACGCGACTGAGTGCAGAATCGTGGGGTGACGGAACGGGACGAGGTCCTTCGCTCCACTCAGGATGTCGGTTGTTGCCTGGATTGAGCGTGCCACCTGTCATGCTGAGCAGAGCGAAGCATCTCGGAGCGGCCCGAAGGGCGGCGGATCCGTCGCGGATGGACCGGGGGCACAGGGGCAGCGGTGCGCTTTAGTCCGGAGTCCTTCCTCGACGGAGGGACGGCACAGTCAAAGAAAGAGGTGATGGCATGGCAGACGTTCTTGCAGAGCTCTCAGACGCGCTCGCGGCGGCGGTGGCCTCGGCGGGCGACAGCGTGGCACGCGTCGAGGCGCGCGACCGCATCCCGGCCAGCGGCATCGTCTGGTCGGCCGACGGCGTCATCGTGACCGCCGACCACGTGGTCGAGCGCGACGACCGCATCACCGTGGGCGTCGGCGGCGACAGCGTCCCCGCGACGCTCGTGGGCCGGGACCGGGCGACGGACATCGCCGTCCTGCGCGCCGAGCTCACCGGCCTCAAGCCGATGGCGTGGGCCGAGCCGGACGCGCTCCGCGTCGGGCACGTCACGCTGGCCATCGGCCGGCCCGGTAAGAGCGTGCGGGCGACGATGGGCATCGCGAGCGCCATCGGCCCCAGCTGGCAGAGCCCCGGCGGACGGCGCTTCGAGCGCTACCTCCAGGCGGACGTCGCGATGCCGCCGGGCTTCTCCGGCGGGCCCCTGGTCGACGTGAACGGGCGCGGCATCGGCATGAACACCTCCGCGCTGCGCCGTTTCGCATCGCCGACCGTCCCGGCCGGCGACGTGCGGCGCGTGACCGAGACGCTCCTCGAGCACGGCACGGTCCGGCGAGGCTATCTGGGCGTCACGCCGCAGCCCGCACGGCTGTCCGAGGGCATCGCCAAGGAGCTCGACCAGGAGACGGGACTGCTCGTGACCTTCGTGGAGGTCGACGGCCCGGCGGACAAGGCAGGGCTGCTGCTGGGCGACGTGATCGTGGCCTTCGACGGCGCGCCGGTCCGGCACATCGACGACCTGTTCGGTGCGCTCGCGGAGACCGCGGGGAGCAAGGCGGCCCTGCGCGTGC
>JACZSI010000073.1 GCA_022574265.1 Chloroflexota bacterium
CCAATTTAAGCAAATCCAGCCCCCAACCCCTTTCGCACAATTCCCAAGGCCGCATCAGCCGCAACGCGCTAGCGTCCGGTTCCCGCGCGAGACCGCGAAAACCGAGGGCTAGCGCCCAGCGGCTGATTTGCCCGACCGATCCTCTCGCCGCGCCAGAAACCGCTCGCTCACCTACGCTGGGCAGCTTGCCATACCCCACCCATTAACGCAAAATACGGGTGGCTCCAATTCCTCCCCGGGAGAAACGGATGGGCGGCAGCGAACCGAAACAGCAGGAGTTCGACCTCTTCCTTTCGCACGCGACTGCGGACAAGGAGTGGGTTGTTAACCTCGTCGAGCGGCTTGAGGCGCTCGGTCTACGCGTGCTCGTCGACTCGCGCGAGATCGCTGTGGGCGACAATTTCGTCCTGCGGCTGAGCGATGGCTTGGAGAAGAGCCGGTACATGGTGCTCGTGCTCTCAAGCCACACCGTGGGGCGTCACTGGGTAATGCAGGAATGGACGAGCTTCATGGCTGGGCACGGTCCCCTGGGACGGCTCTTGCCGGTCAAGATCGATGCGGTCGAGCTACCGGCCATCCTCAAGGCCACCCAGGTCATGGACGCCACGGACCGAGACGCGGCGCGGGCGGCGGTCGAGTTGTTCAAGGTGGTTGGGGATCCGTCGACACTGCCGGCTGACGATGCTCGGCGGCTTGTGCTCGGAAGGGACTTGGTATTCACGCTGTCGCGAGACGACGAGCAGTTGAGCGTTGTTCGTCCCGACGGCTCGTCGCGGACCGTGCCTCTGCCCTGGAAGGCCGACGCGAGCTTCGGCGTCGCCCACCTCGAGTTCGGGAAGCTGCAGCGCGAGGCGCTGACGGAGGCGGCCGACCGCGCCGACCTGTTCCGCCATGCGCGGGTGCTGGGGAGCGCTCTGTTCGATACGCTCTTCGATGCGGAGGATGCGAAGCGACTGGCAAAACTCCTCACGCCGGACCGCGCGCGTCCGGTCGTGCAGATCCGCAGCGACGACGATCTGCTGCTCTCGCTGCCCTGGGAACTCCTACATCACAACGACGAATTCCTGGTCCGCGAGGGGCACGTCGACCTGGTGCGCACGACCCCGACCGAGATGGCGGGGGTGACGCTGCTCAAGCAAGCCACGACCCCGTTCAAGCTGGTGGTCAATGTCTCTGCGCCAGAAGGCTCACACTTGAGCTACGAAGCCGAGAGCTACCGCATCACGCTCGCCACCGCCGCGTACCGAGTAGTACGACGCCTGGCCCTTGTAGGGGCAGGCCGTGAGCTTGTCGGTTGGCGTGAGCATGTCCTGGCGCACGTCGAGTATCGGTATGTAGTAGCGCACCGGCAACCCGGTCTCGAAGAGCAGCGTCGGCGCATGGGTGTCCGCGACCGTCTCGCCGTTGATGGCGACGCTCACGTGGCGCGTGCTGGGGAGGACGTCGATCCGCTTGTACGGGTCGCGCGCGTGCACGTAGATCTGCTCGTTCTCCTCGTACCACGCATCGAACTTGTTCCAGTAGAAGGCGACGTAGCCCGAGATGTCCGGGACCTCGGGATCGAGCGGGACCGGGTAGCTCCAGACCGCGTTCTCCTCGACCTTGCCGCCCACCTTGAGCGTCCAGTAGGTGGCATCGCCCTTGTAGGGGCAGTGCGTGCTGTGGTCGGTCGGCTCGAGGAAGTCCATGCGCACGTCGTCGATAGGGAAGTAGTAGACCGGCGTGTGGCCCGTCTCGCGCAGGAGCAGCGCATGCTTCGTGTCGACGATCGTCTCGCCGCCCGCGAGCACGCGGACCCACTTCGGGCTCGGCTCCACCCACACGTGGTGGTCGGGGTTGCGGACGCCGCGTGTTGCCGTGTGCTGCGTCATGGTTGGCCTCCTTAGGGATACGCGCTCGAGTGCGATTGTGGCACTCCGGCCGGATGCCTGCAACCGGGGATGGAGGCGGTGCAACCGCCTAGGGTGGTACTGGGCGCCGCCTTGCGGTCACAGCCCGTCCACGAACCGCAGGAGCGCGTCGTAGTACGCGCTGCCGCCGACGGCGTGTGCGTCGACGTGGGCGGCGTGGGGGACGCTCAGCATCTCCTTCGGCTCGTTGGCCGCATCGAGCACGACCCGCCCAGCCTCGTGGGGGACCGTCGTGTCGAGCTCGCCGTGCACGATGAGCAGCGGCGCCTTGACGCGGCCGATGCGGGCTGCGGTGTCGAAGCGGTTCGGCACCAAGTACCGGTGGAACCACATCGGCAGGAACGGCAGCATCCGGTGCGCCATGTAGGGGCCTGAGGGGAACGGCGCTTCGAGGACCAAGCCGAGCGGCGCTTCGTGCGTGGCCAGCTCCACCGCGAGGGCGGTGCCGAGCGATTGGCCGAAGTAGACGATGCGGTCCGGCTGGACGTCGGGGCGGCCCTTGAGGTAACGGAGCGCCGCCGCGGCGTCCCGGTACAGGCCCTTCTCGGCGGGAGTACCGCTGCTGCGGCCGAAGCCACGGTAGTCGAACAGCAGCACGTTGACGCCGAGGTGCGCGTGGAGGTCCCGGAGGTGCTCGAGGTGGTAGGCGATGTTCCCTCCGTTGCCGTGCAGCCACAGGAAGGTCACGTCACGCTTCCCCGGCACGAACCAGCCGTGCAGCGGCACGCCGTCGGCCGACTCCATCCAGACCTCTTCGTAGGCCAGACCGACGTCGGACGGCGAGTACTCGACCTCGCGCGCGGGGGCGTACGAGAAGCGGCGCTCCAAGAACCCCGAGCGCACGAACAGCAGCGCCAGCGCGAGGGCGACGCCGGCCCCGGCGATCCCGATGAGCTCCGGCATGCGCTAGCCCTCGGCTTCCGCGACGGTCTCGGACTCCAGCAGCGCGCCGATCCGGGAGTCGTCGTAGCCCAAGACGTCGCGCAGGACGCCGCGAGTGTCGGCGCCGAGCTCCGGCGGCGGGGTGAAGGAGTCCACGCCCGCGCCGGAGAGCTTGATGGGGTTGCCCGGCGCGCGGTAAGTGCCACCTCGGGGGTGCGCGATCTCCGCGATCATGCCGCGCGAGCGCACCTGTGGGTCGGCGACGGCGTCCTCGACGCTGTTGACCGGCGCCGCGGGAACACCGGCTTCGGTGAGCAGCGCGACCCACCCCTCGCGCGGGCCGGTCGCGAGCAGTGCATCGAGCGCCTCGTTGATGCGCGAGCGCTCCTTGAGGCGCTGCACGCGGTCGTTCAGCCGCTCGGACCGCAGATACGCCAGGTGGCCCTCGAACTCGGGCAGCGCCGGCGGGTAGCTCGCGGCGCCGAGCGCGTCGACGAGCAGGGGCCAGTGCGCGTTGAGGACGATGGCGACGAACACCCAGCCGTCCGATGCCCGGTAGGCGTTGTAGGGGGCGTGCAGCGCGTGCTCGTTCCCCATCCGCTCCGCCGGCAGACCCGACATCAGATGCATCGTCGCGGTGTAGTTGAGCATGGAGAGCTGGACGTCGAGCATCGAGATGTCGACCTGCTGTCCGGCCCCTGTGCGCTCCCGTGCCGCCAGCGCCGCGAGGATGCCGAGCGCGCCGGCCATCCCGCTGCACAGGTCGCTGTACAGAGGGCCCGCGCGGAGCGGCTCGCCGTCCGGCTCGCCCGTGATGCCCATGACGCCGGAGTAGGCCTGGATGCAGGCGTCGAGCGCCGCGCGGTCGCGGGCGGGTCCGGTCAGGCCGTAGCCGGTGATGGAGCAGGCGATGATGCGGGGGTTCACCTCCCGCAGCGACGGGTAGTCGACCCGCAGTCGCTCGGTCACGCCGGGGCGGTAGTTGTCGACGACGACGTCGGCCCACCGCACGAGGTCGTAGAACGTCTCGCGGCCCGCCTCATGGCGCAGGTTGATGACGACGCTGCGCTTGTTGCGCTGGAGCGTGAGGATGTGCGGCGTCATGCCGTTGAGGATGTAGAGCGGCTCGGTGCTCTCATAGCCCCGGGCCGAATCGCCGCCGGGCGGCTCGACCTTGATGACGTCCGCGCCCAGGTCCGCGAGCAGCGACGCTGCGTAGGGCCCAGAGACGACGGTCGTCAGGTCGACCACCTTCAGACCGTCTAATGCTTTCGTCGGCGTTTCGGCCGCACTCATCGGATCCTCCCGCGCGCGATTGGCTGCCCAGTGTAGTCGAGCGGCGCGCGGTGCGGCGGTGCACCGATAGGAGCGGGGGCGGTGAGCAGAGGACTAGTCCAGGCTGACCGGCCGCAGGTAGAGGCGGCCAGAGCGGTCTTCCAGGTACCCGGCGCGCTCGCTCAGCGCGTGGCTAAAGATCAGCAGCCAGCCCTCGCGGACGGCCTCGCTCAAGACGGCGCGCTTGTTCTGGAGCGTCTCCTCCGGTTGGCGGTCGGTGGCCGAGATGCATGACAGCTGGAGGTGATAGGGCGTCGGCACCAGGTCCCCCAGGAATGCGATCCGCTCGCCGCCGTGCGTGATCACGACGATCTGGTGTCCCTGCGAGGGGCCCGTGACCCGGCGGACCGTGAACCCCGGCGCGATCATGACCTCGCCGTCGACCAGCTCGAGCTGGCCGCGCTCTTGGAGCGGCATGAAGTCGTCCCGCACGAAACCGTTGGCGTGGCGCTCGGTGGGGGAGCTCGCCTCTTCGAGTGCTTCGCGCTGGATGTAGTAGCGGGCCTTGGGGAACGTCGGCACGACTTCGCCGCGGCGGCTGACGCGCGTGGCGCCGCCCGTGTGCTCGAAGTGCAGGCTCGTGAGGATGACGCCGTTGATGTCCTGCGCGGAGAGGCCGTACGTCTTGAGCTCACTTAAGAGCTGGCTCGTCGAGAGCCCGTAGAGGTCGCGGGTCTCGGCCGAATGCTTCTGGCCGGTCCCGGTATCCACGAGGTAGTTCTGGTCGTTGACGCGGACCAGCAGGCAGTTGAGCCCGAGCTTCACCCGGTTGCGCCGGTCGGCCGGCATCCACTCCTGCCACTGCGATTTCGGGATCTGGCCGAACATGACGCCGCCGTCAATCTTGATAGCGCCGTCGGAGAGCAGGTGAACCTCGGTCCTGCCGAGCGCGGCAGAACCCCTGGCGGTGGTGCTTTCTGTGGAGCGAATGAGACCTTCCCCCGGATGGTGATGAGCGGCAACGCGGTCGTGAAAGGGGCGGTGGGCCACCCGGGGCGCCTCGTATGGAGTGAGCGGCCGGGCGCAATGTAGAGGTCGTCCGAGGGTCTGTCAATGGGGGCGGACGAAGCCGTGTGGTCAACGGAAAATGGCGCGGGCGGCACGTGGTTTCCGGATGTCGCCGACGGTCGTAGAATGCCAGGCGGCGGCTTCGGGTGAAGGCGTAACGTTTTTCTGCGAGGAGTGTCCATGACTCGCATCATCGCGATCGACCACATCGTCTTGAAGTCGTCGGACGTCGAGCGCTCACTCGCGTTCTACACCGACGCGCTCGGGCTCGAGCCGCTGCGTGTCGAGGAGTGGCGGAAGGGCGAGGTCCGCTTCCCGTCGGTCCGGATATCGGGCGCGACGATCATCGACCTCTTCCCGACGGACGACCCGCCTGGGCCCGCCGAGGGCCAGCAGCTGGACCACTTCTGCCTCGTACTGGAGCGCGGCTCGCTGGACGAGGTGCTGGCCAAGGTGGAGTCGTTCGGCCTGGAGCCAGGTCCGAAACAGTCCCGCTGGGGCGCCCAGGGCCGCGGCGAGTCGTCGTACGTGGCCGGGCCGGAGGGCGTGACGATCGAGCTGCGGCACTATCCGGACGCATAGGTCCATCGGGACCAGCTGCCCGCTCACCCTGAGCTTGTCGAAGGGTGAGGAGAGACTTGTTGGTGCCAACGTCGGTACGGCCAAGCGCCTGCTCGTACTTCGACGGGCTCAGCACGAGCGGTGCTATCGCCATGCGGGCTTGGATCAAGCCCAGCGCTCTACGGGTAGCTGACGAGCCCCTCGCCCATGATGTGCACGGGCTCGCGGCGAGGGACGGTGCGGGGGTCTTCGACGGTCTCCCCCAGCGAGGCCCCCGGCGGCACCATCGGGTAGACGTTCTCCTCCGGCGAGACCTGGAAGTCGATCAGGTACGGGCCCGGATGGGCCGCCGCCGTGGCGAGCACCATGCCAACGTCGTTCTTGTCCGTGACCTTCGCCGCCTCGATGCCGTAGGCCTCGGCGAGCTTGACGTAGTCCGGGGAGCTTACGGACACGGCCTTGTACCGGTGGTCGTAGAACAGCTCCTGCCACTGGCGCACCATGCCCAGGTAGCCGTTGTTCATGATGGCGATCTTGATCGGCAGGTGCTCCTGCGCGATCGTCCCCAGCTCCTGCAGCGTCATCTGGAACCCGCCGTCGCCGGCGATGCACCAGACCGTCGCGCCGGGCCGCGCGACCTGCGCGCCGATCGCGGCGGGCGTCTCGAAGCCCATCACGCCGAGGCCGCCGGAGGAGACGAAGCTGTTGTGCGTCGGCAGGAACATGAACTGCGCGGTCCACATCTGGTGCTGTCCCACGCCGGTGACGACGACGGGGTCGGCGCTGTGCTCGACGATCTTGTTGAGCTCGCGCAACACGTACTGCGGCGTGAGGACCTCCGATGCGGGCACGTCGATGCTGGGGTGCGCGCGGTCGAGCTCGCGCATCCGCTCCAGCCACGCGTGCCGCGGCTGCCGCTCGACCAGCGGGAGCAGGGCCTCCAGCGTGCGCTTGATGTCCCCCTGGAGGCCGACGTCGCACGGCACGTTCTTGTTGAGCTGGCTCGGCTCAATCTCGAAGTGGACGATCTTCGCGCCCGGCCCGAACGTACCGGGGCGGCCGACGACGCGGTCGTCGAAGCGCATGCCCAGGCCCATGATGAGGTCGGCCTCGGTCGTGGCGATGTTGCTCACGTACATGCCGTGCATGCCGAGCATGCCGTAGCCCAGCGCGTGGTGGCGTGGGAAGGCGGACGTGCCGTGCAGCGTGTTGATGACGGGGGCGTTCGCCTTCTCCGCGAGCGCGAGGACCTCGTCCCACGCCTCGGAGATGTGCACGCCGCGGCCCACGATCACCAGGGGCCGCTCGGCTGCGTTGATGAGGCGGGCCGCCTCCTCGATCGCCGCCGGGTCCGCGGCCGAGCGTCCGGCCCGCGGCTTGGCCTCCGGATACACGAAGTCGAACGTCTCGGCCTGGACGTCTTTGGGGATGTCGATGAGCACGGGGCCGGGGCGGCCGTCTTGGGCCAGCGCGAAGGCCTCCTGGAAGATGCGGCCGATGTCGGCGACGTCCATGACGAGGTAAGCCTTCTTGACGGCCGGCCCGGCCATGCCGATCGTGTCGACCTCTTGGAACGCCTCCGTGCCCATGAACGCGCGGGCGACCTGTCCCGTGATGGCCACGATCGGCGTCGAGTCCATCTTCGCCGCGGCGAGTCCCGTCAGCAGGTTGGTGGCGCCGGGCCCGGAGGTCGCCACGCAGACGCCGACGCGGCCGCTTATGCGCGCGTACCCCTCGGCGGCGTGCGCGGCGCCCTGCTCGTGCCGGACGAAGATGTGCCTGATCTGCGGGTAGTGGTAGAGCGCGTCGTAGAAGGGCAGGATCGCCCCGCCCGGATGCCCGAACATGACGTCGACACCCTCCTTGAGGAGGGCCTCGCACACCGCGCGAGCACCGGTCATCTGCATGGGTTCGATGGGTCCTGCGAAGAGAAGTCGCCCGGCGTCGAGGGCGCCGGCCGAAGCGGCGTTTACCAGGCCGTGGCCTGCTGAGCGTAGCAGTCGGCCGCGAGATGTGTCAACACGGCGGCGGTGCGGGAACGAGCCCCTGAGCCGCGTCCCACCCGCTCGCTCGGCGGCGGGCGAAGCTACACTTCCGCCGATGACCTACGCGGCCGACCTCCACCTCCACTCCTCCTACGCGATGGCGACGAGCCCGTCGATCACGCTGGAATCCATGGCGAGCTGGGCCGCGATCAAAGGCATCGACCTGCTCGCCACCGCGGACTTCACGCACCCCGTGTGGCTCGCCGAGCTCAAGGCGAAGCTGGAGCCGCTCGACGACGGCCTCTTCGCCCTCCGCGCAAAGGCGCCGGCCGCTGTCCGCTTCGTGCTGGGGACCGAGGTGAGCTGCGTCTACGCCCAGGGCGGCCGCACGCGCCGGCTGCACCTGCTCCTGCTCGCGCCGGACTTCGACGCGGTCGACCGGCTCTGCGCGGCGCTGGCGCCCCACGGCAAGCTCGCCTCCGACGGCCGGCCGACGCTGCGGCTTTCGGCGCGCGAGGTCGTCGCGGCGGCGCTCGGGGCCGACGAGCGGTGCGAGGTCATCGCGGCGCACGCGTGGACGCCGTGGTACGGGGCCTACGGCTCCAAGGGCGGCTTCGACTCGCTCGCCGAGGCCTTCGGCGACATGCTGCCCCACGTCCACGCGATCGAGACGGGGCTATCGAGCGACCCGTCGATGAACTGGCGCGTGCCGGAGCTCGACGCCATGAGCATCGTGTCGTTCTCGGACGCGCACTCGCCCTCGCGCATGGGCCGCGAGCTGACGGTCTTCGACGGCGAGCCGTCCTACGACGGGCTGCGCGCGGCCCTCGCGGACGGCGCGATCGCTTACACCGTCGAGCTCCATCCGGAGGAGGGGAAGTACCACTACGACGGGCCCCGCAAGTTCGGCGTGTGCCAGCATC
>JACZSI010000218.1 GCA_022574265.1 Chloroflexota bacterium
CGCCGTCGACTGGCCCAGGTCGGTCGAGAGGATCGTGGAGGCGGGGCCCACCCTGCGTATGTTCTCGAAGACGATCTCCCAGGACACCTTCTTGGTATAGGGCTGCGTGAAGCATCGCTCGAAGTAGACGTTGTATTTGGCCAGGGCGATCTGCTCGTCGGCGGTCAGGTACGTGGTCGGGAACTCCGGGTGCGTGACCACGATGCGGTCGACGCCCGCCTCGGTCGCGGCCTTGATCAGGGGCTCGAGCTCCGTGTGCGGGTTCACGTGGCCCGTTGCGAGCACCATGTCGTGCTCGGCGATCAGGTCCAGGCAGTCCCGCGTGTCCTTCGTCACCTTGCCGTCGCCGTCGACCACGCTGATCGGCTCGCCGGCGATGCCCTTCTCGCGCATCGCGCGGGCGATCGTCATCCAATACGGCAGCTTGCTCTCGTCCATCTGCCCGGCGATGTTGGCGAGCTCGTTGGCCGCGTCGACCGTCGGCATCCAGACGACCTTGTTCCCCATGCGGCCGGCGATGTCGACGGCGATGGCGTTCAGGCCGCCGACGGAGTTGTTGAGCACGAGGCCGCCGAAGACGTTGACGCCGGGGACGGCCGCGCGGATGTCGGCGGCGCGCCCAGCGGTGGGGGCGTAGTGGTTCTTGATGACAAAGCCGGCCATGCCTGCGTCGAGCGCGTGCTGGGCCATGACCATGTCGTCGAACTTGCGCGGGAGCACGTCGGGCGCGCTGTGGACGTGCATGTCGTAGGAGCCTTTGACGAGCCCCCGGATGGTCTCGGAGTCGGCGGTGGTCACAGGGCGTTCTCCCGCATGTTACTGGCGGCTCTGGAGCGAGTGGTATGCGAACTTCTTGCGGGCCTCGTCGAGCCGCCCGCCCTTGGCGATCTCGTTCCGGATCTTCTCCTCGGCCTCGTCGATCTCCTGGGCGGCTTTGAGGACGGCCTCCTCGTGCTCCTTCGCGATGACGACGATGCCGTCGCCGTCGCCGAGGAGCAGGTCGCCCGGCAGCACGCGGACGTCGCCCAGCGAAACCGGCGCATTGTACTCGTCGGCGCGGACGCGGTCCTTGCCGGTGCGCATGTAGGTGCCGCGGGAGAAGATGGGGTAGCCGAGCTCGAGCGAGCGGTCGGAGTCGCGGCAGACGCCGTTGATGACGGTGCCGCCGAGCTTGTTGCGGCTGGCCATGATCGTGAGGATGTCGCCCCATACCGTGGCGTCCATGCGGCCGGCGTTGTCGATGACGACGATGCCGCCCTCGGGGATGTCGTCGATGTAGTCGCCGACGCTCTCGCCCTTGTGCCCGGCGGTCATGGGCTCGTTGCGGACCGTGAAGGCGCGCCCGCAGAGCTTGAAGCTGCGGTCGACGGGCTTGATGCCGAAGACCTGGCCGGCGAGCCCGAGCCGGTCCATCGCGTCGGAGACCGTGGTGGTGCCGAGCTTGGCGAAGGCGTCAACCGTCGCGTCCATGTTCACCTGCCTTGAGGGGTCGTTGGGGGGATGATGGGCGTGCCCGCAAGGGCGCCCGACCAAGGGTGCATGAGCGCGCCTTGGCCGTCAAGGGCGGGCGGACGAGCTCTCTCCAGCGGGCTCCGTCGACGCCGGAACCCCTGGGCGCGCGCCCCTCACCCGAGCGCGCCGAGCGCCTCCCGCACCACCTCGCCGGCGCTCGCCACCCACGCGATGCGCTGGTCCGCGCGGCGGAACCAGTTCGCCTGCGAGCGGGCCAGGCGGCGCGTCTCCTGCTTGGCGCCGGCGACCGCCTCATCCAGCGAGCGCTCGCCCCGGAGGTGCGCCGCGAGTGGCCGGTAGCCAGCGGCCGAGAAGGCGGGCAGCTCGGGCGTGCAGCCCCCATCCAGCAGCGCCGCGACCTCGGCGAGCCACCCCTGCTCCATCATCGCGTCGACCCGGGCGTCGATGCGCCGGTGCAGCTCGGCCCGCCCCACGTCGATGGCGAGCAGCCGCACCTCGAAGGGCGGAGGCTCTCGGCGGCGCTGCGACGAGAAGGTCGTGCCGGTGACCTCCCAGACCTCCAGCGCGCGGACGACCCGCCGCACGTTGCGTGCGTCGATCGCGGCCGCGGCCTCGGCGTCGACCGCGGCGAGGCGCGCGTGCAACGCCTCGGCACCGCGCTCCGCCGCCTCGCGCTCCAGCG
>JACZSI010000219.1 GCA_022574265.1 Chloroflexota bacterium
TCCCGGGGTCGACAGGGCCTCCGCGCTCATCTTCGGGCCGAGGTTCCCATCGACGTTGTGGCGGCTCGCGGCGTTGAAGCTCGCGATGGCGGCATAAAGCGCGGTGCGCTCGGGCTCGCGCTCGCGGAAGACCGGGCCGAGCACGCGCTCCAGCTGCGATAGCTCGCTGGTCTCTTTCCGCACGCCGTCCATGACGGCTTTGATCTCGGGCGGCTCGTCGATCCCGACCAGCGTGTCGGCGAGCACCAGCGCGCTCACGCGCTCCGGATGCCGCACGGCGAACGCGGAGCACGTGCCGCCACCCATCGACTGCGCGACAAGCGCGGCACGCTCGATGCCCAGGTGGTCCAGCAGCCCTTCGAGGTCGTCGACGAACCGGGACCGGCCGGGGCCCGCGGGATCGTCGTGCGAGTTGCCGAAGGCCCGGTGGTCGAACGTCACCACGGTGTAGCGCTCGCTGAAGCGGGGCACCTGGCCGTGCCACGAGGCGTGATTGCCGCCGATGCCGTGGGCGAAGACGACCGTGGGGCCGGCGCCCTCGACATCGTAGTAGAGGTCTATGCCGTTGACCGGTGCTGTCGGCATTCCGCCCTCCCGCGCCGCGGGGCCGCTACGTCTCGTTGCCTGCTTCGAGCCAGGCGATGTACTCGGCCATGCCCGACTCGACCGTGTAGTCGGGCTTGAAGCCGAGCTCGGTCTTGATGCGCGATACGTCCAAGTGGTTGTTTTCCTTGAAGCGCGGCCCCCTGCCCTCGCTCACCCCAAGCTTTGCACCGGGCTTGACGGCCGTGACGGCCGCGGCCAGCCGGCTGACGGGGACGGGCTCCCCCCAGCTCACGTTGTAGATCCGGTGCTCCAGCTTCTCGGCGAGCTGCACGCGCATGATCCCCTGCGCCGTGTCCTTGACGTAGCACAGGTCGTTCGTGTCCCCGGCGTGCGGCGCGCCACCGCGGGCGGTCGTGAAGTCGGGCTCGACGCCGTGCGCCGCCGCGTGCGCGAACTTGCTGGGGAGGTTGACCAGCGTGTGGTAGAGAGGCCCCCAGATGCCGCCGATGCGCAGGCTGACGACGTCGATCTGCGCACGGTTGCCGTAGTGCAGGGCCAGGATCTCCCACGACTTCTTGAAGGCCTCGGTCGGATTGCCCGACTCGACCGGCAACGGCTGGTCCTCGCGGTACGGGCCCTTGGGCAGGCTGTTGTAGACGGCGACCGAGCTCGCGAAGCTGAGGCGCTTCACCCCCGCTTCGCGCGCCGCCTCCAAGACGCCGATCAGGCCATCCATGTTGACGTGATAGTCGGCCGCGGCGTCGAGCGCGCCAAGGCCGGGGACGGCCAGGTGCACGATGTGGTCGGCCTTGTGCTTCACGGCCAGGTCCTTGATGACGCTGCCCTGAGAGACGTCGGCCTTCTCGACGATGACGCGCTTGCCGTACTCGTCCTTGATGAAGTCCGGCTCGCGCCACGTCTGGTACCACGTGATGACGACGTCCTGCCCCGCGTCGAGGAAGGCCCTCGCCGTATGCAGGCCGATGAACCCCATGCCGCCCGTGATGAGGACCGTCACCGCGCACCTCCGCCTGGCGCTTGGTTTGTCGCGCCCCGAGACCGCGCGCAGGGTAGCGCATCCGGCGGGCCGGGGCTAGGCGCGCTCCACGCCCAGCGTGAGCTGCACGCCTTCGACGTCGTGGCGCTCGATATGCGCCCCGGCGGGTGCGGGTCCGCTGCGCACAGCCTGGCTCAGCGTCTCGGCGCGCACGTACGCGTCGTGGGTGGCGAGGACGGCCGCGAGCTCGGCGGTAGCGCCCTCCACGTAGATGACGATGCGGTCCTCGATCGCGAACCCGGCGGCGCGGCGCATGTTCTGGATGCGGTGGACCAGCTCCCGTGCGAGCCCCTCGGCCTCGAGCTCCGGCGTGAGTGTCGTGTCGACGGCCACGATGAGCCCACCTGGCCCCTCCATGGCCGAGACGAGCCCCGGACGGTCCTCGGCATCGAACAGCAGGTCGCTGGCTTCGAGCTCGAAGTCCCCGACCGTCACCGTGCCCCCACGCAGCCGCGCGGCAAGCTCGCCGGCGTCCTCCGCCTCGATGGCGGCGCGGACCGCAC
>JACZSI010000220.1 GCA_022574265.1 Chloroflexota bacterium
GGGCAGGGGTGAACATGGAACGCCAAGAAGCTATCGACATCCTGGCCAGGAGCCGCGAAGGCATCGTCAGCGTCGTGACGATGCAGTCGGTCGCGCCCTGGCACGACGCGGGGCAAGCGGAGGTCGACCACATCGACGCCACGCAGTGCATGGGCAGCGCCTCGTCCATCGCGCTCGGCATCGCCCTCGCGCGGCCCGACCGCAAGGTCATGGTGCTCGACGGCGACGGCAGCCTGCTGATGCAGCTCGGGTCGCTCGTCACCATCGCGGGCGCCGCGCCGGCGAACCTCTACCACTTCGTGTTCGCGAACGGCCTCCACCAGAGCACCGGCAACCAGCCGCTCCCGGCCCAGGGCGTGCTCGATTGGTGCGCGATGGCCAATGCCGCTGGCTATGCCAAGGCGGTACGCATCGAGCAGGCCGAGGACCTGATCGAGCAGCTCCCCGGCGTGTGGGCGGAGCGGGGACCGGTACTCGTCGAGCTCGTCATCGCGCGCGAGGAGACGGCGCCGCGCTTTCCCGGCGTCCCGATGGCCGGCCAGGTCGTCGCGCTCAAGGAGAGCCTCGCGGCGCACAGATGAGCGACGACGCCCGCTTCCTGGTCATCGGCGGCACCGGCGTCATCGGCCACTTCGTCACCCGGCGGCTCATCGACGAGGGCCACCGCCCGCTCGTCGTGACGGTCAGCGGCAACACAAGGCTCATCGACGACGTGATCGATCAGGTCGACGTCGAGACGTGCGACATCGTCGACGGCGCCGCGCTCAGCCGGCTGGTCGCCGCCCGCGGCATCACGCACATCGCCCACCTCGGCGCCCTGCTGCGCGAGGACGACCCGGCCCGCTCCGCGCGCGTGAACGTCGAGGGCATGGCGAACGTCTTGGAGGCGGCGCGCACGAACGGCGTCAAGCGCGTGGTGTTCACGAGCACGAAGGGCGTCTACGGGCCGGTGAAAGGCGTCTACGCCCACCCGGAGTACCGGCCGCTGACCGAGGACCTGCCGTGTCACCCCGCGAGGATCTACGCGGGCTTCAAGCTCGCATGCGAGCACCTGGGGCGCATCTACCGCGAGCAGCACGGCCTGGAGTTCGTGGCGCTGCGGTTCGCGTCGACCGTCGGGCCCGCGAAGACGCAGCGGCACGGGCGGACGAGCGTGCACAGCAAGCTGATCGAGGACGCGATGCTCGGCGTCCCCTCGCGCTTCGAGAAGGGTGGAGATGCCAAAACGGACGTCATCTACAACGACGACGCTGCACACGGCATCTTCTGCGCGCTCACGGCGCCCGCGCCCCCGGGCTCGGTCTACAACATCGGCGCCGGCTACGGGCTCACGCTCGGGCAGTTCGCCGACGCGGTCCGCGAGACGTACCCGGACGCGCGGGCCGAGATCGGCCCCGGCACGCAGTACCTGCACCCGGCGACGACGGGCCACTGCGTGATGGACATCAGCCGCGCACGCGACGAGCTCGGCTACGCGCCCCGCTACGACGAGCGCACGATGGTCCCGGCGTACGCCGCTATGATGGCGCGCCAGGGGCTCGAGCCGGTCGCGACGTAGAGGGCGTGCCGACCGAAAGAGCTACGAGATGCTTCGCTGCGCTCAGCATGACAGTGGGCTAGGCTTGTCATCCTGAGGCCGCCGCAGGCGGGCGAAGGATCTCGTCCCCGGCTCAGGACACCCCGGTGGGCGGAAGGCGCACGGTCAGAACAGGAGGTTCCATGCTCGACGCCAGTTTCTGGAGGATGTCCGCGACCGAGCTGCTGGCCGGCTACGCGCGCCACGACTTCTCGCCCGTCGAGGTGCTCAGCGAGCTCTACGAGCGCGTCGAGCGCCTGAACCCCAAGCTGAGCTCCTTCCTGGCGCTGAACACCGGCGACGCCCTCGCCTCGGCCCAGGCCGCCGAGAAGACCTGGAGCTCGTCCGGCGACAAGCCGCTGCTCTGCGGCGTGCCCGTCTCCATCAAGGACAGCATCGAGGTCGACGGCATGCCGACGACCTACGGCTCGCTCCCCTTCAAGGACAACCGCCAGCCTGACGCCGAGCTCGTGCGCCGCGTCCGGGCGGCGGGC
>JACZSI010000074.1 GCA_022574265.1 Chloroflexota bacterium
CTTCGGGGCCGCCGCAGGCTGACGGGCGGGCTGCTTCTTCGCGGGCGGCTCCGTGGCGCCGAGGCTGAACGCCTCCAGCGCGGGCAGCTCGGAGGCCGGGACCCATTCGTCCGAGCCGACCGGTGCGACGAGCCACCCCTCACCGGCCGCCTGGCGCCGTACCTCGGTCTTGGTGCGCGCCGTCGCCTCCGGGTTCCAGTCGGCCGCTGAGACCACGCTCGCGCATAGGTGCATCGAGGTCGGGTGCAGCATGCCCATGAACGCGTAGGTGTCCTTGTGGTTCTGCGCGATCACGATCTGGTGGCCGCTGGTTGGGCCGGGAGCGGGCTCGACGAACACGCCTTCCACGACCTCCATGCTCCCCTCGATCACCTCGAGCTGGCCGCTGTCGATCAGCGGCTCGAAGTCGTCGGCGCGGTAGCAGCGTGCGCTGCGCTCGTTGGGACGCGAGGCCTCGTCCAACGCCGCGCGCTGAACGATGTAGCGGGCGTTCGGGAAGGTCGGCAGCGTGCGGCCCGAGGACGTCATGTGGGTGCCCCCACCGACGTGCTCGTCGTGCAGATGGGTGTAGATGACGACCGAGATGTCCTTCGGCATCAGCCCGAGCTCACGGAGCTCCCGCAGCAGGGAGGACCGGCTGCGCATCGGCGCGATGTCCAAGGACAGCGGCGCCTTGTCACCGGGGCCCGCGTTCACCAGTATCCAGCCGGAGGGGTGGTCGACCAGGACGCTGTAGTTGCCCACGGCGACCCGGTTCTGACGGTCCGTCGAGACGAACCGCTCCCAACGTGCCTTGGCGGTGGAGCCGAAGAGGCTCCCGCCATCGATCCTCGTCGTACTCACGCGTAGAAGACGGGCGAAGGGTTTGTGGGCCCTGCTCATGGTGGGCTCCTCAGCGAAGGCTGCGGGTATTATGACTACATGTTTTCAACGTTTGTCAATACTTTTACTAAAATTGGGTTTAATCTCACGACCAAAACCCAGAAAACAGGCCCTCTTGAACTAGTACAACGACCAAGCTCCGGACGTGTCAGGCCGACACACGGGCGAAGCAGCAGCAAGGCCGTGATGCACCAGAAGCCATCGGTCCGGAGGAATGCAGAGCTGCGAAGCCCCTCTGCCGGGGCGGAGGTTTCCTGGCCAACGCCGCAAGCCGAGCGGCAGCGAAGCGCGGAGGCCGAGGGGCCGCGCTAAGTGGCCGCCTGCCCACGCGTACTGGCGCCGCCCAGCGCCGCGCCCAGACTGCCGGCCGCCGCCACGTACAGCGTCAGCACGCCAGCCCCGATCGCGATCCAAGCAAGCGGCAGGTCGAAGAACATGAGCGAGGCCAGCGCCACCACGCCGGCGACGGGAACGAGCAGCAGCAAGCCCATGACCAGACCGACCAGGAACACGCGGCTGCCGGACGCCTGGGTCCTGCTGCCGGCGAAGTAGCCGCCGATGAAGGGCGCGAACCAGAACGTGATCCAGTGGACGACGGGCACGGCGATGAGCGCGAACGTCACCGCCGCTCCGAGCAAACAAGCCCGCACCATGCCCATCGCATGCCTCGCACAGCCGTCTTTCCTCAGTGTAGCCCGTCCGCCCTCAGTGCAGAAACGCCATAAGCCGTACCCGAGGCGCTCGCCCTTCCTGGCCACTTCCTTAGTACTTGACTAAGACCACACCTAAACACCGGCCATCACCTCCACCCCGAGCGGCGCGCCCTCCGTATACTCGGGCCATGCCGGCCCCGCCGCCCAACCTCCCCGACGCCCTCCGCCGCACCCTCCGCGAGAGCTTCGTCGTGCGCGTCAGCCACCGCGGCAGGCGGACCGGCATCCCGCGCGTCCTCGAGACGACCTATGTCTGGGACGGCGCACTGCGCGTCTACCTCTCCGGGTACCCCGGCCGGCGCGACTGGGTCGCGAATATGGCCGCCGACCCAAGCATGACTCTGTACACGATCGAGGGCCAGCCCCGCTACCAGGTCCCGGTCATGGCCCGCGTCCTGCGCGGCCGGGACGAGCGCATGCCGCACGTCCTTGCCTTCGTCGAGCGCTGGGCGAGCCGGGGCGCCGGCGGCTGGCCGCTGCGGCTCGTGCTGCGCGCCATCCGCCTCAACCGGGAGCTGCGCCTGCCCTGGTGGGGACCTTTCTACCCGGTACGCCGCCTGCTGGACGCCATGCCGTGCGTCGAGCTGGAGATCGTCGGCGAGCCCGTCGTGCGCCGCGAACCGCCACCGTGGCCCACGGGCGCGCGTCGCGGGTGAGCCCTCATGGACCCGTTCTGGAATCCGCCGTTTCCCGCACGTCCGCGCGTTGACACCGCCGCGCGCCCAACGGTACCCTTCGGCGAGGCCGCGGCCGGGCTGCTATAATTCCCGTGCCCCCTCTCAACATAGTGGCCACAAGGACTATTCTGATGCCTTCAACCTCCCAGTACTACCTCCCCCCCAGCGCCGCGCCCAAGCTCGAGGCGCTGGTCGACGAGATCCAGGCGCGCCCCGGCGAGCTGATCGACGTCAACGAGATCCGCGCCGCTGCTGACCAGCTCAACGTCCGCGATGTCGTCTCCTCGCTGCCCGAGGGGTTCTCCGAGGAAGACTTCACCGGCGTCCTCAAGCTCGCCATGCTCACGGAGTGCGCGACCGACTCCTACGGGGCCGTGTTCGAAGAGGGCGCCAAGAAGTGGGACGCTCCGTGGCTCGGCCGCTTCAACAAGGACGTCTGGGTCCCCGACGAGCACACGCACTACACCCCCTACAAGCCCATGCTCCTCTCCCTCGGCTTCTCCGAGGAGGAGCTCGAGCGTGAGATGGTCGAGATCCGCGAGAAGCACTACGAGCACTGCTGCGGGGACACCCCCATCGAGCTCACGACTTACGGCGTGATCCAGGAGTACCTCACGGACAACTGGCATGGGCTCATCGCCCAGTTGCTTAGGGAGCGCGCGCCCTACGCCTCTCACTGCGCCAACCTCGTGAAGCGCCGCGAGACGCTGCACACGGTCTGGTACCGCGACATGACCGCCGTGATGGTGGAGGAGAACCCCGACATGCTGAGCATGGTCACCGACACCATGCTGTCCTTCGAGATGCCCGGGACCAGTCTGGTCCCCCCGCTCGGCAACCGCGCGACGGAGTGGATGGGCAAGCTGGAGGTCGACTTCAAGCGGATGGCCATCGACTTCGTCCGCATCTTCAGCGAGGCCGCCGGCACCATGCGCCGCAACGGCGAGCTGCTCGTCGACATCGCCGTCCGCCGTGGCTACAAGATGGGCCCCTTCCCGCCGAAGCTCGTGCAACGGGCCCTCAACCTCCTTGGCGGCCCCGGCTACGGGCTGCTCGGCGAGGCGGTCCTCGAGCGCGTCGGCCTCCCACTGCCGAGAGACACCGATAGGAACCAGAACAGCGGCATGCGCTTCTACACCGGCGTCTACGAGAAGATCCGGGCCAAGGCCCGAACGTACGTCTCCAGCCGCATCGACCTGCGGTCGATCATCGGCGAGAGCGCCGCCTAGCGCGCCAGTCGCCGGCGCGCCGGCAACGGCCGCCCCACGCACGACCATGATCACCGGACCCTTCGCCCGCGTGGCCGACCCCATCGCCCGCTGGGGCTTCCGCCAAGCCGCCCGCCGGCTCCGCGCCGGCAGCCTCGTCATCGAGACCCCCGACGGCCGGACCGAGCAGGTCCGCGGGCCGCAGCCGGGGCCCGACGCGGTCCTACGCGTCAACGACCCCTCCTTCTACCGGCGCTTCCTCCTCCACGGCGAGATCGGCTTCGGCGAGGCCTACCAGCATGGGCTGTGCGACTCGCCGGACCTCGTGGCGCTGCTCCAGCTCGCCCTCGTCAACCGCCACGCCATCGACTTCAACAAAGGACCGCTACGGCTGCTCTCCCGATTGAGCAACCGCAAGCTCCACGAGAGCCGCGCCAACACCACGGAGCGCAGCCGCGACAACATCCACGCACACTACGACTTGGGCAACGCCTTCTTCTCGCTCTTCTTGGACGAGACCATGACGTACTCGTCCGCCGTCTTCGAGGAGCCCGGCCAGTCCCTGCCTGAGGCCCAGCGCAACAAGTACCGCCGCATCTGCGAGGCGGCCAAGCTCACCGCAAGCGACCACGTGCTCGAGATCGGCACCGGCTGGGGCGGCTTCGCCATCCACGCCGCGGGCAACTACGGCGCCAAGGTGACCAGCATCACCATCTCCAAAGAGCAGCACGACCTCGCGCGGCGCCGGGTCGCCGATGCCGGCCTCGCCGATCTCATCGACGTGCAGCTGACCGACTACCGCGACGCCGTCGGCGTCTACGACAAGATCGTCTCCATCGAGATGTTCGAGGCCGTCGGCGCCGAGTACTTCGAGACGTTCTTCGCCAAGTGCGCCGCGTTGCTCCAGCCCGGCGGCAGCCTCACGATGCAGGTCATCACCGTGCCCGATACCTCCTACGAGACACAGCTGACCGGCGTGAACTGGATCCAGAAGTACATCTTCCCGGGCGGCGTGCTGCCGTCGATCGAGCAGATGGAGCTCAGCAGCGCACCGGCCGGCCTCACGGTCTCGGCCGTCCACGACATCGGCCCCGACTACGCGCTCACGCTGCGCCAGTGGCGGCGGGCCTTCTGGGAGCGCATCGACGACGTGCGGGCGCAGGGCTACGACGAGTGGTTCATCCGCACGTGGGACTACTACCTCGCGGGCTCCGAGGCGGGCTTCCTGACGCGCACGTTCAGCGACGTTCAGATAGTCTTCGACAAAGCAGGTACCGCACCGTAGCCGCGAGGAGGACGAGCATGGCCACCCCCGAGCCGCAGGAGTTCCCCGAGAGCCGCCGCGTCATCACCATCGAGACCGACGCACGCACGCTGGAGAAGATGCGGAAGGAGGGCGTCACCGAGGACGGCTTCACCGTGTACTGCGATGAGGCCGAGCGCCTCGGCGGCGACAACTCTGCGCCCTCGCCGATGCGCTACCTCTCCCTCTCCCTCGGCTTCTGACTGCTCACCCAAGTCGTCCGGTACGGACACATGATGAAGGTGGCAATCACGAGCGCCAAGGTGCACGTCTCCGTGCGGTTCACGCGCGAAGGCTCCGTGCTCGCGCAGACCATCCGCGCCGGCGCCGAGGGCATCGAGACGCGGCTCGAGGTCGAGTCGCCCGAGGACCCGGCCCGGGTCGCTGGCGTCGTCCGCAACGCCGAGAACGGCTGCTACGTCATGCAGTCGCTGGCGAACCCGACGCCCGTGGCGACCTCGGCTACCCTCAACGGCGCCGAGCTGGACCTCGCCGCCTACCCGCCGCCGATCCGCGATTAGGGCTAGAGCCGCGCCTTCCGACCTGCCATGCTGAGCAGAGCGAAGCATCTCGTCGCCCGGCCTCGCGCCCCTAGGCCCCCGTCGTAGGGGCGCACGGCGTGCGCCCTCCTCTCGCGTCCCTGCCCCCCACCCGCCCGACAAACGCCTCTTGCGCGCGCATGCGAGCCGAGCGACGATGCTCCGCGACAGTCCTGGCGCGATTGCTTACAATATCTTGTGTCTGGCCTCTTGACACTCACCACATGTAGGGGCATACTTGCGCTCCGCCGCGCCGCCAAGGCAGCCCTGCGCTCGACGTCTCCCACCGCGCAGCTGTCCAGTGGGCGGCCCACAACGGAGGCCCCCGATGACCTATACGCCCCTCGCTCCAACCACCATCGGCGACGACGGCAGCGTGCTGTCGGCTCCCCCCGCGGCCATGCAGATCCGCAAGCGCAACGGCGGTCTGGAGACCGCTGACGTCATGAAGATCGTCCGCGCGGTCGAGCGCTCCAGCGGCGGCTTGGGCGACGTCGACCCGCTGCGCGTCGCCACGCGCACCATCAGCGGCCTCTACGACGGCGCGACCACGCGCGAGCTCGACGAGCTGTCCATCCGCACGGCCGCTTCGCTGATCGCCGAGGAGCCCGAGTACTCGAAGCTCGCCGCCCGCCTGCTGGGCGTCTTCGTCGACAAAGAGGTCCACAACCAAGACATCATGGCCTTCTCCCAGTCGGTCAAGGCCGGCTCGGCGCTCGGCCTGATCGACGACGGCGTGGCCCGCTTCGTCTCGGAGAATGCCCGCAAGCTCAACGACGCCATCCAGCCTGAGCGCAACACGCTCTTCGAGTACTTCGGCATCCGGACGCTCTACGACCGCTACCTGCTCAAGCACCCCGAGACCCGGCACTCGATCGAGACGCCGCAGCACTTCTTCCTGCGCGTCGCCTGCGGGCTCACCGAGTCGCCGGCCGAGGCCATCGAGCTCTACGACCTGATGTCGCAGCTCGACTACATGCCCAGCTCCCCCACGCTGTTCAACTCCGGCACGCGGCACCCGCAGATGTCCTCGTGCTACCTGCTCGACTCGCCCGAGGACGACCTGGAGTCCATCTACAACCGCTACACCGACATCGCCAAGCTCTCCAAGTACGCCGGCGGCATCGGCGTGTCCTTCTCGCGCGTGCGCTCGCGCGGCTCCCTCATCCGCGGCACCAACGGCACGTCCAACGGCATCGTGCCGTGGCTCAAGACCCTCGATGCCTCCGTCGCCGCCGTGAACCAGGGCGGCAAGCGCAAGGGCGCGGCCTGCGTGTACGTCGAGACGTGGCACGCGGACATCGAGGACTTCCTGGAGCTGCGCGACAACACCGGCGACGAGATGCGCCGCGCCCACAACCTGAACCTCGCCAACTGGGTGCCCGACATCTTCATGCGCCGCGTCGAAGAGGACGCGGTCTGGTCGCTGTTCGACCCGAAGGTGGTCCCGGAGCTCGTCGACACCTACGGCGAGGCGTTCGACCGCATCTACGCCGAGGCCGAGGCCGCGGGCCGCTTCGAGCGCCAGCTCCCCGCCCGCGAGCTCTACGCCCGCATGATGCGCACGCTCGCGCAGACCGGCAACGGCTGGATGACCTTCAAGGACCCCTCCAACCAGAAGGCCAGCCAGACGCTTCGGCCGGAGAACGTCATCCACCTCTCGAACCTGTGCACGGAGATCCTCGAAGTCACCTCGGCGGACGAGACGGCGGTCTGCAACCTCGGCTCGCTCAACCTCGGCCACTTCGTCTTGCCGAACCCCGCTCACCCTGAGCCTGTCGAAGGGCGTACCCGGAGCGGGACCGCGGCTGGCTTCGACTTCGAGCGGCTCGGCCGGGTGGTCCGCACCGCCGTCCGCTACCTGGACCGCGTGATCGACATCAACTTCTACCCGACCGACGCGGCAGGGTACTCGAATGCCCGCTGGCGGCCGGTGGGACTCGGCGTCATGGGCCTCCAGGACGTGTTCTTCAAGCTGCGGATGCCCTTCGACTCCGATGAGGCCAGCGAGCTCGCCGCCCGTATCCAGGAGGAGGTCTACTTCTGGGCGCTCACCACGTCCAACGAGCTCGCCGAGGCCCACGGCCCGCACGAGACCTTCGGCGACACGCGCGTCTCCCAGGGCGACTTGCAGTTCGACCTCTGGGGCGTGACGCCCACCAAGCCCGCGTGGGGCGAGCTCAAGCAGCGCATCGCCCAGTACGGCCTGCGCAACTCGCTGCTCATCGCCATCGCGCCGACGGCCACCATCGCGTCGATCTCCGGCGCGTACGAGTGCATCGAGCCCCAGATCTCCAACCTGTTCAAGCGCGAGACGCTCTCCGGAGAGTTCCTCCAGATCAACCACTACCTGGTGACCGACCTGAAGGAGCGCGGTCTGTGGACCGAGGAGGTCCGCAACAAGATCAAGCTCAGCGAGGGGTCGATCGCCGGCATCGATGAGATCCCCCAAGACCTGCGCGACCTCTACCGGACCGCATGGGAGCTGCCGCAGAAGGCACTCATCGACATGGCCGCGGCGCGCGGGCCGTACATCGACCAGAGCCAGTCGCTGAACCTGTTCATGGCCTCACCCACCATCGGCAAGCTCTCGTCCATGTACCTCTACGCGTGGAAGTCTGGGCTGAAGACCACCTACTACCTACGCTCGCGCCCGGCCACGCGCATCATGCAGACCACCACGACGGCAGAGCCCGCCACGAGCACGGCCACGGCCACAGAGGCAGCGCCGACAGGAGCGACCGCGGTCGCGGAGCTGACG
>JACZSI010000003.1 GCA_022574265.1 Chloroflexota bacterium
GCCCCGGCAGCAGCGGGACGCTCCCGAGCCGCAGATGGGCGGTCGTCCCGCTCGCCTTCATCATGGACACCAGGTGGCCGGCGAGCCCGAAGCCCGTGACGTCCGTCGCGGCGTTCGGGCCCACGGCCAGCATCGCCTCGGAGGCCGCGCGGTTCAGCTGGCGCATCGACGCGACGGCGCCCTCGAGCGTCGCGGCGTCCGTTTCCTGCGCCTTCGCGGCCGTCGCGATCACCCCCGTGCCGATGGGCTTCGTCAGCACGAGCTGGTCGCCGGGGCGGGCCTTGGCGTTGGTGACGACGCGGTCGGGGTGGACGGTCCCGGTGACCGCCATGCCATACTTGGGCTCCGCGTCTTTGATCGTATGGCCTCCGGCGATGAGCACGCCGGCCTCGGCGGCGACGTCGGCTCCACCGCGGAGGATCTCGATGAGGATGGCCTTGTCGAGGTCCTCGGGGAAGCACACCGTGTTCAGCGCGAGGAGCGGCGTGCCGCCCATGGCGTAAACGTCGCTGAACGCATTGGCCGCGGCGATGGCGCCGAAGTCGTAGGGGTCGTCCACGATCGGTGGGAAGAAATCGACCGTCTGCACCACGCACAGCTCATCGGTCAGTCGGTAGACCGCGGCGTCGTCGGACGTGTCGAAGCCCACGAGCAGGTTCGGGTGCTGCACGTGGGGCAGATGGCGCAGGACCTCGCCGAGGTCCTCAGGACTGAACTTGCCCGCTCAGCCCGCGCAGGTGGCGAGCGTGGTCAGGCGGACCTTCGCTTCCTGTTGCATGGACGGATTATATAATCAGCGCCGAGCGCGCGGGAGGCGGTCTGATGGCCTATGGCATCACGGTGAAGCAGGGAACGGGCGGCACGAGAGTCGAGATCCGCTCGCGGAACCAAGCGGGGGTGCTCTACGCCGTTCCGGCGGAGGGCAGCTGGGTCGCCTCGCCGGACCAGCTCCACGCGCACGCGCTCGCCGGGTTCTTCGCGGAGCTCGTGAAGCGCGACGACCCAAGCTTGCGCGCGCTCATGAACAGGTGGGGGCTGTCGTACCGGGAGCTGCCGCTGGAGGACGGCGACGAAGAGGGCGTCTAGCCTGCGGCGGGGATGGGCTAAGCAGGCGCGAGCGCGGTGTGGTCGAGGGGAGGCGCGTCGGAGCCGAAGAGCTTTTCGAGGTCGCGGCCCTCCACCGTCTCGTGGGCGATCAGGTGCCGCGCGATCTGGACGAGCTTGGCGTACTGCTCCGTCAGCAGCCGTTTGGCCGTCGTGTGGGCGTCCTCGATGATGCTCTTCACCTGGTCGTCGATGTCCTGGGCGACCTTCTCCGAGTAGTCGCGCTGCTCGGCGATCTCGCGGCCCAAGAAGATCAGGTCATCGCGCTTGCCGAACGTGCGTGGCAGGTCCTCGGCGCCCATGCCGTAGCGCGTGACCATCGCGCGGGCCATCTGCGTGACCTGCTCCAGGTCGTTGCTCGCTCCCGTCGTGACCTGGCCGAACGTGATCTCCTCGGCGGCGCGTCCGCCGAGCGCCATGGCGATGCGGTCCATGAGCTGGGGCTTCGAGTAGAACAGGTGGTCCTCGATGGGCATCGACTTGGTGTAGCCGGCGGCCATGCCGCGCGACACGATGGAGATCTTCTGGACCGGGTCCGCGTGCTCGAGGAGGTGCCCCACGAGCGCGTGCCCGCCCTCGTGGTAGGCCACGATCTCCTTCTCATGCTGCGAGATGACGCGCGAACGGCGCTCGGGGCCCAGGGTCACGCGGTCGATGGACTCCAGCAGCTCATCGATGCCGACGGTCTTCTTCTCGCGGCGCGCCGCCAAGATCGCGGCCTCGTTGACCAGATTGGCCAGGTCGGCGCCGCTGAAGCCGGGGGTCTGGTGCGCGACGACATCGAGGTCGACGTCGTCGTCGAGCGGCTTCCCGGTGCTGTGCACCTTGAGGATCGCGGCGCGGCCGTTGATGTCAGGCAGGTCGAGCACGACGCGCCGGTCGAACCGGCCGGGGCGCAGCAGCGCCGGGTCGAGGATGTCGGGGCGGTTGGTGGCGGCGATGACGATGACGTTGGTGCTGGTGTCGAAGCCGTCCATCTCCACCAGGATCTGGTTGAGGGTCTGCTCGCGCTCGTCGTGCCCGCCGCCGAGTCCCGCGCCGCGGTGGCGGCCGACCGCGTCGATCTCGTCGACGAACACGATGGCGGGCGCGTTGCGCTTGGCCTGGTCGAAGAGATCGCGGACGCGCGCGGCGCCGACGCCGACGAACATCTCGACGAACTCGGAGCCGCTGATGGAGAAGAAAGGCACGCCCGCCTCGCCGGCGACCGCGCGGGAGAGCAGCGTCTTGCCCGTGCCGGGCGGGCCGACCATCAGCACGCCCTTGGGGATGTGCGCGCCGAGCGAGAGGAACCGCTCCGGGTACTTCAGGAACTCGACGATCTCCTGGAGCTCGGCCTTCGACTCATCGATGCCCGCGACGTCCCCGAAGGTCACGGTCGGGCGGTTCCCGGAGAAGACGCGCGCCTTGCTCTTGCCGAAGCCGAGCGTCTGGTTATTCGAGCCCTGGGCCTGGCGCATCATGAACAGCAAGATGGCGCCGAAGAAGATGAGCGGCAGGAACTGGATCAGCACGCCGAAGACGCTCCCCAGGCCGCCCGAGGTCTTGACCTCGATCTGGATGCTCTTCTCGGCCGGGTCGATACCGGCCGCGGCGAGGATGTCGAAGATGCTGGTCCCCGGCTCCTTCGTGGCCACCAGGAGCCGGTCGGGCGTGGTGCGGGGCGTGACCAGCAGGCGGTCGCGGTCGACGACGATCTTGCTGATCTGTTCCGTCTTCGCCATCGAGAGGATCGTCGTGAGGTCCGTCTCCTCCGCCGAGTCCCCGGAAGAGAACAGCGTGAAGAAGATGGCGATGACCGCCACGAAGATGATCAGATAGATGAACGCGTTGCCGAACCGCTTGCTTCCCACGACGTGTGCTCTTCTCTCTCCAAGGCTTCAGGTCGCCGTCGGTGCCCTCCAAGCTTACCCCCCAGAGACCCCCGAGGCAAAGGTGCAGGCGCCGCGAACGGGAAAACGAGCGCGTGGAGGGGGCTCCCGGCGGCCTCGTTGACAGGCGTTTCGAGCCCCATCTAGAATCGTGATATGTAGGCGCGGCCGTGGCGGTTCCCACGCCGGAGGAGTTGCCCCGTGACACTCGCCGAAGCGATCGAGGCCTATCTAGCGTCCGCGTCTCCGAAAGTCACCCCCTACGAGCACCAGGAGCTGCACCGCTTCTCGCGCACCGTCGGTAACGACCGGAACATCGAATCCCTCGCCCCCCCCGACGTGGCCGCGTATGCCGAAGGCGTCGTCAAGGCAGGCGGCGACATCCACGGGCGTCTCTCGCCCGTCAAGGTGTTCCTCGCGGCGGCCAAGAAGAAGGGGTATTCAACCCACAGCCTCGCCACCCACGTGAAGATCCCGCGCGCCACCGTCAAGGCGGTCGTCGCCGCGGCGCGTGCCCGCGAAGAGATCCAGATGACTGAGGAGGGGATAGCGAACCTCCGTGAGGAGCTCACCAGCCTGAAGGAAGGGCGCGAAGAGAAGATCGAAGCCATCCGCCTCGCCGCGATGGACAAGGACTTCCGCGAGAACGCCCCACTGGACGCCGCGCGAGAGACCCACAGCTATGCCGAGTCCCGCATCAAGGAGCTCGAGGAGACGCTGCGCCGCGCCGTCGTCATCGACCATACGGCAAGCCGCGAGCGCGGCGTCGGTGTCGGCTCCCGGGTCACGTTATACGACCTCCAGAACGAACGGAGCGTGGAATACACGCTCGTCGACTCTTCGGAGGCTGACCCGGCAGGGGGCAAGATCTCGGTCGTCTCCCCCGTCGGTGCGGCGGTTCTCGGCGCCGTCGTCGGCGATGAGGTGGCGGTCCGGGCCCCGAAGGGCGAGCGCAAGTACCGGGTCACCGCGGTCGAGGCCTAGCGGCGTGGCAGCCCGCCCGAGCCCGCCCGGCGCATCCGCCGGGACGTGAGCTCGGCCATCGCATCTCTCCTCGGCCGTTTGCTCGGTCTCATCCCTCCCTTCCCCTGGTACCGCCGGCTGGTGCGTCCACTGCTGTTCCGGCTCCCACCCGAGGCCGCGCAGCAGCTAGCCGAGCGAGCGCTCGGCGTGCGGTCGTTCTGGCGGCTCGCGGCCTCGCTCCACGCCGACGGCGCCGCGCACACGACCATGGCCGGCATCCCGCTGCGCAACCCCGTCGGCCTCGCCGCCGGCTTCGACAAGCAGTGCGCGCTGCTCGATCCGCTGGGGGACCTCGGCTTCGGATACGTGGTGGGCGGGACCGTGACGTTCGACGCCCGGCCGGGCAATCCACGGCCCCGGCTGATGCGGCTGCCCGAGCGGGAGTCGCTGATCAACGCGCTCGGCTTTCCGAGCGACGGCCTCGACGCCGTCGCGCGCAGACTCCGGGCGCTCCGCCGCCGGCCCGCGGTGGTGCTCGTCAGCATCGCGGCCCTCGACGAGACGGAGACCGAGCGCTGCATGGAGGTGCTCGAGCCGCTGGTGGACGGCATCGAGCTCAACATCAGCTCGCCGAACACCCAGGGGCTGCGGCGCTTCCAGGAGCCGGACAACCTGCGGGCGCTGCTGGAGCGCCTGAACGCGCGCCGCTCCAAGCCGCTCTTCGTGAAGCTCCCACCGTACGCGGACGAGCCCGAGCGGGAGAACGTGCTGTCGCTGCTGCGCGTGTGCGCGGAGGTGGGCGTGAGCGGCGTGACGGCCATCAACACCGTGCCGACCGACGAGCCGCGCATGGCCACCGGGCGGGGCGGCATCAGCGGGGCGGCGATCCTGCCGGACATGCTGCGTATCATCCCGGAGCTGCGGCGCGAGGCCGGCGGGGGCATGACGATCAACGCGTGTGGCGGCATCGCCTCGGCCGCCGACGCGGCTGCCGCTCTCGATGCGGGGGCGGATACCGTCCAGCTCTACACGGCACTGGTGTATCGTGGACCGGGGGTGGTCCGCGAGATCACCGCGGGTCTGGCATCCCGCGAGCTCCTGGGAACGAAGTCGAAGCGAACGGAGACGGGATCGAGATGACCGACAAGACAACGCAGCAGCCAAGCTCGGCTGCCGAAACCGTCCTCAGCGAGCTGCCCCCGATCCAAGAGCTCCTCGTGGAGGTCCGCACGTACCCCGTTCGGCTGCTGCGCCGCATCTGCGAGCAGTACGCCGAGCGCAAGGCGCCCGTCCCGGACCACGCGCTGCGCCTCGCACCATACCTGGGCGAGACAGTGCTCCGCGCGCTCATCGATGGGGGCTACGTGGAGCGGCAAGACGAGCTCCACATCTCGGTGCACGCCTACGTCCCGACCGCTTCGGGCCGTGCCCTGATCGGGGGCCGCGCCCGCCCTTCACGCGCGGTGCCAAAGACGCGGGCGGCGCCGAAGAAGGTCAAGGCGTAGCGCCGAGAGGCCAGTTCAGCTCGACGAAGCCCTGGCCGACGACTCGGCCATCGCTCGCCCGCGCCTCAACGCCCGCCTCCCAATAGACCAGGCCCCGTGCCGCGCTCACGAACTCGTTGCCCCCAACCAGCGGCTCGAGGGTGAGCTCATCGACCGCGCCGGGGACGGCCACGCGCCAGATCGTCGCGTACGACGTGCCCGTGCGCTCGCTCGTCCACGTGGGGCCCGCCGGCGCGAACGTGAACTCACCCACGGAGAGCAGCCGGGCCGGCCCATCGCCTTGCCTCAAGGTGGCGTACGACTCGACGGTCACCCCGCCGGCGTCGAACACGCGGGTCAGCATCAGGTCGGTGCCGTCGTCGAGCTGGACGCTCGCCCAGTCCCAGCCGATGGCCACCGGCTGGAAGTTACCCCACTGCCGGTCCATCCACCCGAGCCCGCTCACCGCGACAGCGGTCCCACCGGCCGGCGTCACCGTGCCGGAGACATCGAGCCGTGGACGCGAGTAGTAGTAGGTGATGCCGGCCTCCTTGAAGTCGACAAGCCCGTCGTCGTGGTGCAGCAGCGGCTCGGTGGTGGCGAGGAGCGTGAGGTCGTAGGCGGTCGCCCCCACCTCACCGACCAGGCGGTAACGTCGGCCGTCTTGGGCTGAGATGAAGAGGTCCCCGAACCCGGCGCGGAAGACCCCCGCCTGCTCGGAGAGCGGCTCCGGCTCCGAGCGCACGCGCTCAGCCGTCGCGTGCGTGCCGGCGGAGACATCGGCGAATCCGGCCTGGCGGACGTACAGCGTGCGGCTGCTACCGAGCTCCTGGATCTGGAACACCACGTCGTGGAGCGTGTAGCGGCGGCCGTCCTCGCTCCAGAGGTGCACGTTGAAGTACCACCACTCCGTCGAGAAGTCGTGTGGCGCCTCGTCCGCCGGTAGCACGAGCGGCGGGAGGCCGTAGGGCGGCGTCGGCGTTGGCGTCGGGGCCGGCGTCGGTGTGGCGGCGGCGCAGGCGGCCGCCAGCGCCGCGAGCACGAGGGCGGCGATGGGGGTGCGGACGGAGCGGATGGTGCGGACCATGGCACTCATTATTCACCAACGCGCCCACGCGATGCAGCCCGCGCCGGGACGGGACAGCCGATGCCCCCCCGGCATCGAGGCTTCGACGTAGAATGCGCGTGATGACGAGACGGCGCTGGAAGATCCTCATCGGGACGCTGCTGCTGGTGCTGATCGTAGGCCCGGCGCTCTACGTCGGCGTCTCGTGGGCGATCGTCGAGCAGGCGCTCGTGGCCGAGGCCAAGCCGTTCGACCAGACGCCCGAGGAGCTCGGCATGAGCTACGAGGACGTCGCGTTCGTGCCGCGCGGCTGGGATGAGATCACCCTGCGCGGGTGGTACTTCCCGAACGCCGGTGCGGCGGCGACCGTGGTCTTCGTGCACGGCCTCGACGGGACGCGGAGCGGGGACCTCGAGCTCGTCCGCGACCTGCTGGCGGAGGGCTTCGCGGCGCTCACCTTCGACCTCCGCGGCCACGGCGAGTCGGACAAGGCCCAGATGGGCGCGGCCCTTCACGAGCAGGACGACGTGCTCGGCGCCGTGGACTTCTTGCTGAACGAGCGAGGGGCCGAGCCGGGGAAGATCTTCCTCCACGGCTTCAGCTACGGCGCGGCCATCGTGCTGCTCACGGGCGTGCAGGAGCCGGCGGTGGCCGGTGTGTACGCCGACAGCGCGTTCGCCGCCATGGCCGACGTGTTGGTGAAGGAGGTGTCCGACCGGACGCCCATACCCCGGTGGGGGGCGCAGGTGCTCGAGCCGGGCATCGTGCGAGCGGCGCGTTGGTTCAAGGGGATCGACCTCGCCGCGGTGCGCCCGGAGGCGGCGGTCCCGCGTTACGCGTACGCCATCGGCCTCACGCACTGCCAGGACGACGAGCGGATCCCGATCGAGCACCTCTGGCGGCTGCGGGAGGCCGCGTCGCAGGGCCCGCAGCTCACCGTCTACACCGGCTGCGGTCACACCGAGGGGTACGAGGACTACCCGGCCCAGTACGTGGCGGAAGTCGCCTCCTACTTCAACGAACGCCTCGGTGAGTAGGACCGCCTGGGTGGCGGTACTGCTGACGGCCGTCGCGGCCGCAGCGTGCGGCACGTCCGCCGGATCGCCGACGCCGGTCGGCGACGCGCCCCTCGACGCGCAGGCGGTCCGCTTGCTCTTGACGGTCGCGGACCTCGAGGCCGTGGGCGCGCAGACGGACGGTCTCGAGGAGCGGGTCGAGGACCTGCGAGCGCTGGCCGAGTCGGTCAATGCCGAGCAAGTGCGGGAGATCCGCAGCTGGTACGCCCTGCACTTCGAGCGGGCGGCCCCCGCGAACGGCCTGAGCCTGACCGTGCTCGGTCTCGCCTCGGCGGAGCGCGCCCAGGCGCAGCTCGACGTCATCGAGTCCGGGCCCGCGTTCGAGCCCATGGCGCAGCCGATCGGCGACCGCTCAGCCGCGGCTGGGCCGAGCGGCGGCGTCGGAGCCGCGGTCGCTTTCGTGGACGGGCGGCGTCTCGTGACGCTGCACAGCATCGCCATCGGCGGTGCGGAGGCGCTGGTCGCCCCGGCGCAGCTGGAGGAGCTCGCGCGGCTCGTGGAGGAGCGGCTTTAGGCTCAGTGCAGCAGGCCGCCGCCGTCGACGATGATCGACTGGCCGGAGATCATCTCCGCGTCGTCGCTCGCCAGGAACGCGATCAGTCCCGCGAGGTGGTCCGGGTACACCCGCTTCTTGATGGCCTGGCTCTGCATGGTGCGCTCGAAGGCCTCGGGCGGGTTGAAGGCGGCGGTCCCTGGCGTCTCCACCTGGCCCGGCATGACGGAGTTGACCGTGATGCCGTCGTCGCCCAGCTCCTTCGCCATGTTCCACGTGAGCCCGACGACGGCGCCCTTGGCGGCGACGTAGGGCGTCTGGCCGGGGTTGCCCATGAAGAACGTGCGCGAGGCCACGTTGATGATGCGGCCGTGCTCACTCTTCTTCAGCAGCGGGTACGCGGCCTTGATGGTCAGGAAATAGCCGATGTAGTTGACCTCCGCGAAGCGCTCGAGGTCCTTCTTCGTCCAGGTCGTCCACTCCTGACGGGGGGCGATGAGCCCCGCGTTGTTGACCAGGATGTCGAGCCCGCCGAACTGCTCGCCGATGCCCTTGAAAGCGGCGGCCAGCTGGGCCTCGTTGGTCGTGTCGCAGTTGAACGCGATACCGCCAACCGCCTCGGCGGCGGCTCGCGCCTCGTCCTCCTGAATGTCCAAGATGGCGACCTTGACCCCCTCCTTAGCGAGCCGGTCGACGGCGGCGCGGCCGAGCCCCCGCGCGCCGCCCGTCACCACCGCGATGCGTCCGTCCAGTCCCTGCATGCGCCGTCCTCCCTAGTTGGTTTAGGTCCGTGCCCGGAAGATCGCGAACGAGCTCGTGTAGCCGTGCAGGTAGGTCGTGCTCGCCACGGGGCCGATCTCGCCGTTGCAGAAGAAACCGCCCAGGGGCATCGAGCCCACCAGCTCGTCGAAGATGCCGGTGTCGTGGTCGACTTGGCCGTAGAGGTGCCGCCCGCGGCCCGTGCATGAGAACAGCAGCACGCCGGCCGGCGACCGGTCGCCCGCCGCGCTGCGGTAGCTCGCCAACGCCAGGCGAAGGTCCTCGGCGGACGTATCGGCGTCGCGGACGTGGAACTGCACGAGCTGCCCTTCCCGCAGTTGCGCGCCGACCGCGAGCACGCCCCGTTGCGGGTCCATCCCCACCACGTTGCGGATCAGGAAGTCGCCCGCCTGGACCGTCTCGAGGAGCGGGTCCATCGCGATCCCCATGAAGAGGTTGCGCTTGACGAGCCCCCGGTCGCGCTCGGAGCTCCGCTCGTATAGCTCCTGGAGCTTCTGCACCGGCGGCTCGCCGTCGAGCGAGAGCAGCACGTTGCGCTCCGCTCCGGTGATGCGCATCGGCTCGCCGATCGGGCGGCAGCCCTGCGCCACGACGGTGTCCACCACCACGTTGCCGAAGAGCGCCATACCCACCGCGCCGTCGCGGTACGCCGTCTCGTTCAGGAACAGGGCCTGCGGGTCTCCGGGTCCGCTCCCGCCGCTCGCGAGGCCGCCGATCTTCACGGCGCCGGGGAAGGCGTAGTCCAACCCGGCCAGGAGTGCGTCGGTGTCGAAGGTGAACGGGTCCGCGAGCAGCACGAACGCTGGGTCCGCGTCCAGCGGCACGCCGATCCGCTCGGCCCACGCTTCGGGCGGCGCGTCGGCCGACGGCAGGTCTTCGCCGCGGAGGTGAAAGCCGCGGAGCGTGACGTCCGGGAGGCTGCCCACCGTGAGGGAGAGGCCGGGCGCGTCTTCCACCTCATGCCCGCCGCCGATCACCCCGGCGCCGGAGCAGCCCACGATCGACGCGCCCGGGAAGCGGGCGCGCGTCGCGTCCAGCAGCTGCTGATCGGCGCCCCCGTGATGTGGGGATGCGAAGACGGCGACCAGGTCGGGATCGACGCCCGCCCCCAGCGCGGTCGTGACCCCGTCAGCGCACTCCGCCAACGCCTCGTCCCACGAGGCTCGCTCGGACACGTGCGAGGCCCATCTCATCGGCGTCCCTCCCTGGTGGCCGGATCCGGTCGCGGACGGGCGCAGTATAGAGCATCCGGAGCGCGTGCCAGCGCGTTGGCTCCGGCCCGCTCCGCCAGGCCACGGCGCCGTTGCGCGTGTCGGGGGCAGGCACGCCGTCGAGCGGTCCGGGGATTGGACAAGCATGGCCGTGGGGCGTACCATGAGTGCGTGAGAGTGGGCCTGGCCCACTCTCTCGTTTGTCCGGGGGGTTCGGTTCGGAGCCCCGAGAGGCGAGTGCTCGATGAAGAGCGAATTTCTGATGGCGGTGACGCAGCTGGCGGCGGAGCGCAATCTGCCGCAGGAGATGGTCGTGGAGGCCGTCGAAGCCGCCTTGGCCAGCGCCTACCGCAAGGAGAACGCGACCGGCGGGCAGTCCAACGTGCGCGTGCACCTCGACCCCGGAACCGGCGAGGTCGAGGTATTCCAGCTCAAAACCGTGGTCGAGGAGGTCGAGAACGACCTCGCTGAGCTCACGATCAAAGAGGCGAAGAAGCTCCGGAAGGGCTCGGACCCGAAGATCGACGACGTGCTTGAGTTCGAGATGGAGCCGCAGGCCGCGGGCCGCATCGCCGCGCAGACCGCGAAGCAGGTCGTCATCCAACGCCTCCGCGAGGCGGAGCGAGAGCTCATCTTCAGCGAGTTCGCCGAGCGCGAGGGAGAGGTATTCACGGGCACCGTGCAGCGCGGCGGGGCCTACGGGGGCGTCGTCACGCTCGACCTCAACGGCCGCGCGACCGCCGTGCTGCCCGCGACCGAGCAGGGGATGGCGGAGCGCTACCGCCCCGGCATGAAGATGAAGGTCATGATCGTCGAGGTCAGCCGCACGCCGCGGGGGCCCGAGATCATCGTCTCGCGGACACACCCCGACCTGCTCCGCCGCCTCTTCGAGATGGAGGTGCCGGAGATCTACAACGGCATCGTCGAGATACGCGGCATCGCTCGGGAGCCGGGCTCGCGGAGCAAGGTGGCGGTCCACGCCAAGCAGGACGGCGTCGACCCCGTCGGCGCGTGCGTGGGGCTGCGCGGCATCCGTATCCAGAACATCGTCAACGAGCTCCAGGGCGAGAAGATCGACGTCATCCAGTGGTCGAAGGACGATGCCGTGTTCCTGGCGCATGCGCTCAGTCCCGCGCAGCCGCTGCGCGTCGAGCTCGATGCCGAGGAGCAGACCGCGACGGTGATCGTTCCGGACCGCTCACTCTCGCTCGCCATCGGTCGTGAGGGGCAGAACGCGCGCCTCGCGGCCAAGCTGACGGGGTGGAAGGTGGACATCAAGAGCTCCACCGAGGTCGAGATCGAGCGCATGAAGCGCCAGATCGAAGGCGACGTCGCCGAGCGCGAAACGGCCGCCGAGCCCGCGACGGCCGAAGCCGCCGCGGAGACGGCAACCGCCGAGGCCGTGGCGGAGCCCGCCGCCGCCGAAGCACCCGCCACGCCCGAAGCGCCGGCCGAAGTGCCCTCGGAAGACGCCGCGATCATGGCCGAGCTGGAGGCCGAGGCCGCGACCGTCGAGCCGCCGGCCGAGCCGGAGGCCGCTCCGGCGCTCAGCGCCGAAGAGATGCTGGCGCTCGAGTCCCTGGACATCCAAGCGCCCGACGAGGTCGAAGAGATCATCGTCGAGGAGGAAGCGGTTCCAGAGGCAGACGCCGACGCCGCCGTGTGGAAGACGCCAGAGCCCGTGGGCGGCGGTACGGCGATCCGGTTCGCCGAGGACATCCTGGGCGGTCCCTCCCGCAACCGGCGCACCGGAACACGCCGCCGCTCGAGCCGCGGACCGGCCCGCGGTCCGTTCCGTGGACCGAACCGCGGCGCACCGCCCGGCGGCGCAAGGCCGCCAGCGTCCGGTGGTGGTCCCAGCGGCGCGGGAGGCCGGCCGGGCGCCTAGCGCTCCAGCGGGGAGATCGATGAAGCAGCCTCGCCACGTACCGGTCCGAACGTGCGTGATGTGCGGGACCAAGAGCGCCAAGCGCGAGCTCGTGCGCGTCGTGCTCACCGCTGAGGGCGAGTGCATCGTCGACGAGACGGGGAAGCGCCCGGGCCGCGGCGCGTATCTGTGCCACCGGCCCGATTGCTGGGAGCGCGCAGCGGGCACGAACCGGCTCGCCCACGCCCTCCGCGGTGAGGTGAGCGCGTCGGATAGAGAACAGCTGGCGGCAGCCGGCGCCGCCTTCATCGGCGCGTCGCCCGGCTAACCTAGGCGAACGAGGAGAGACCCGTGGTCGAGCAACCCGAGGAGAGTCAGGCAGCCGCAACGCGCAAGGTCACCCTGCGCGCGCTGCGGCTGGGCGACGCCATCACCGTCGGCACGCTCGCCGAGCGGATGCACGTCGATCCCGTGCTCATCATCAAGCAGTTGATGCGCACCGGCGTCTTCGCGAGCATCAACCAGGTGGTCGACTACGACACGGCTGCCGCCATCGCACGACCGTTCGGCTACGTGGCTCGGCGGGCGGCCGACGCGGTCAGCGTCGCCGCGGGCGCGGTCGCCGAGGACGAATCTGCCGACCTCTCGCCCCGTCCGCCGATCGTGACGATCCTGGGCCACGTGGACCACGGCAAGACCACCCTGCTCGACGTGATCCGCTCGAGCGACCTCGTCTCCAAGGAGGCGGGCGGCATCACGCAGCACATCGGCGCCTACCAGGTCGACCGCAACGACTTCCCGATCACCTTCATCGACACGCCGGGCCACGAGGCGTTCACCGCCATGCGCGCCCGCGGGACGCAGGTGACCGACATCGCCGTCTTGGTGGTCGCCGCCGACGATGGCGTCATGCCTCAGACGGTCGAGGCGATCAACCACATCAAGGCGGCCGGCGTGCCGATCGTCGTCGCCATCAACAAGATGGACTCCCCGAAGGCCGACGCGGAGAAGGTCCGCCGCCAGCTCTCCGAGAAGGACCTGGTCGTGGAGAAGTGGGGAGGCGACGTCGTCGACGTCGAGGTGTCGGCCAAGACCGGCGACGGCGTGGACGACCTGCTGGAAGCCATCCAGCTCGTGGCCGAGGTCGCCGAGCTCAAGGCGGACCCGAACCGGCCCGGCGTCGGCGTGGTGGTCGAGGCCAGGCGCGACAAGAGCCGTGGGACGCTGGCGACGGTGCTCGTGCAGACGGGCTCCTTGCACGTCGGGGACTACATCGTGGTCGGTAACACCCGCGGCCGCGTGAAGGCGCTCGTGAACAACGAGGGCCGCCGCGTGAAGATCGCGGGGCCGTCGATGCCCATCGAGGTGCTCGGCATCAGCGACCTGCCCGGCGCCGGCGACCGCCTCGTGGTCGTGCCGAACGAGAAGACCGCGCGCGAGACCGTCAACGAGCGTCAGCGCCGGGAGGATGCGCGCGGCCGCGGTGCCACGCTGGAGGAGGTCGGATCGCGCATATCCAGCGGCGAGATCAAGCAGATGAACCTCGTCCTCAAGACCGACGTGCAGGGAAGCATCGAGGCGGTCCGCCAGTCGCTGGAGCAGCTCTCCACGCCGGACGTACAGGTACGCATCATCCACGCCGCGGCCGGGTCCATCACGGAGAGCGACGTGCTGCTCGCCGTCGCGTCGTCCGCGGTCGTCGTCGGGTTCAACGTGGGCCCGGAGCCCGGTGCCCGCCGTCAGGCGGACCAGGACGGCGTTCAGATCCGGCGCTACGACATCATCTACCGGCTCTCCGAAGACATCCAGAAGGCGCTCACCGGCATGCTGGAGCCGACCTTCGAGGACATCACCGAGGCCACGCTCGAGATCCGGGCGGTCTTCTCGCTGGGCCGCAGGGCCAAGAGCGCGGGCTGCTTCGTCACGAGCGGGAAGGTGACGCGCGGCGGGAAGGCCCGCGTGATCCGCGACAGCAAGGAGATCTACGACGGTGCTATCGCAGGCCTGCGGCGCTTCAAGGACGACGTCCGCGAAGTCGCCGAGGGCTACGAGTGCGGCCTCACCATCGAGGGCTTCACCGACTACCAGGTGGGCGACGTGGTCGAGGTGCACCGTCAGCAGCAGGTCGGCGTCTAGCCGCCCTCGGCGGGTCCTCCTGCCGGGCGATGGTTCTCCATGAGCCGACGGACCGAACGCGTTGAGACGCTCATCCACCAGGAGATCAGCAAGCTGGTGGGCGCCGCGCTCCGCGACCCGCGCCTCCGTCCGCTCGTGACGGTCGCGCGCGTCGCGGTGAGCCCCGACCTGGCGCACGCGACGATCGCCGTCACGACGCTGGGAGACGACGCAGCGCAGGCCGAAGCGCTGGCGGGGCTGACCTCGGCCGCGGGGTTCCTCCGGCGGTCGCTGGCCCAGCGGCTCGGGCTCCGGCGCACGCCGGACCTCACGTTCGTCGCGGACACGGCGGTGCGTGAGGGCGACACCGTCCTCGCACTGCTCGATCAGATACGGTCGGAGGAGGATCAAGGAAGTGGTTAGGCCGCTGGTAGACGGCATCCTGGTGCTGAACAAGCCCCAGGGCGTCACGTCCATGGACATGGTGCGCATGGCCAAGCGCGTCACGCGCGTCAAGCGCGTGGGCCATGCGGGCACCCTCGATCCCATCGCCACCGGCCTGCTGCCCATCTGCTTCGGCCAGGCCACACGGCTGATGGAGTACCTGGTGGACGGCCGCAAGGTGTACCGCGCCTCCTTCACCCTGGGATCCGCGACCGATACCTACGACGCGCTCGGTGAGGTCACGGCCCGTGGCGACGCCTCGGGCGTGACGCGCGAGGACGTGGAGGCGCTGCTGCCCGGATTCACGGGCGCCGTCACGCAGCAGCCACCGATGTTCAGCGCCCTCAAGCACGAGGGCAAGCGGCTCTATGAGCTGGCGCGCGAGGGGATCGAGGTGGAGCGGCCCGCCCGCGACGTCGTCGTGCACAGCATCGACATCCTCGGATGGGAGCCCCCCACCGTCGAGCTGGAGGTTGCGTGCGGTCGCGGTTTCTACATGCGCACGCTCGCCAACGACTTGGGGATCGCGCTCGGCTGCTATGCGCACCTGAGCGCGCTCGTCCGCACCAGTGCGGGGCCGTTCGCGCTCGCGGACGCGCACGAGCCAGAGGAGCTCGAGGCGGCCGGCGAGCAGTGGCGCGAGCTGCTCGAGCCGCCTGATGCCGCACTCGCCCGGCTCGAGACCATCGTGCTGGAGCCGGCGGCCGAGCGCCACCTCCGCAACGGCCAGGCCGTCAGCGTGCCGGCGGCGGGCGTGTATGCGAAGCACCTCGACGAGCGCCGGGCGTACTCGACGGCGGGCCTCTTCTTGGGCATCGTGCGCTTCAGCCGGCCGGACAGCATGTGGCAGCCGGAGAAGGTCTTCGCGCTGTCGGAGCCGTCGCGGCTCGCACCGGTGGTGTAGCGCGAAGGACACTGAGCAGGGAACGGCCACGCTGCCGTAGCGATAGGGAATGCGTATACTGCCGCCAGCGAGCGGAGTGTGGGAGGGGAGCAGATGGGCAAGCTGAATGTCGCAATCATCGGAGTGGGGAACTGCGCGTCCTCGTTCGTGCAGGGCATCCACCGCTATCGGGAGGCGCCGACCGACGAGTTCGTGCCGGGTCTCATGCACACGGTCCTCGGCGGCTATCACATCGGCGACATCGAGGTCGTCGCCGCCTTCGACGTCGACAAGGAGAAGGTCGGCAAGGACGTGTCCGAGGCCATCTTCTCCGGGCAGAACAACACCGTGAAGTTCGCCGACGTGCCGCACCTGGGCGTCAAGGTCGAGCGCGGCATGACCCACGACGGGATCGGCAAGTACCTCGCCAACGTCATCGAGAAGGCGCCGGGGCCAACGGCCGACATCGTCAAGATACTCAAGGAGCGCGAGGTCGACGTCGTCATCAACTACCTGCCGGTGGGCTCGGAAGAGGCCACCAAGTGGTACGTGGAGCAGATACTGAAGGCCGGCGTCGGCATGGTGAACTGCATCCCCGTCTTCATCGCGCGCGAGCCGTACTGGCAGCACCGGTTCGAGGACGCGGGCGTGCCGATCGTGGGCGACGACATCAAGTCCCAGGTTGGCGCGACCATCACGCACCGCGTGCTCACGAACCTCTTCCTGGACCGCGGCGTCAAGATCGAGCGCACCTACCAGCTCAACTTCGGCGGGAACACCGACTTCCTCAACATGCTCGAGCGCGAGCGCCTGGAGTCCAAGAAGGAGTCCAAGACCAACGCGGTGACCTCCCAGATCCCCTACGACCTGGGCGAGGGCAACGTGCACGTCGGCCCGAGCGACTACGTCCCGTGGCTCACCGACCGCAAGTGGTGCCACATCCGCATCGAGGGACGGACGTTCGGCGACGTCCCCCTGAACCTGGAGCTCAAGCTCGAGGTCTGGGACAGCCCCAATTCGGCCGGGGTCGTCGTGGACGCCGTGCGCTGTGCCAAGCTCGCCATGGACAGGGGCATCAGCGGCCAGATCCCGGGGCCGAGCGCCTACTTCATGAAGTCCCCGGCCGTCCAGACCACGGACGACCTGGCCCGCGACATGGTGGAGGCGTTCATCGCCGGCGAGGACATACCCGCGCCGACGGCCACCACCCCCGCGGCTAAAGACCAGGGCAGCGCGTGAGCCAGGGGGCCGTCGCCGCAGCGCCTCCCGAGGCGCACGACGGCCGCCGTGCGCTCAAGGTAGCGCTCGTCTCGCCCTACGACTACGGCGCGCCGGGCGGCGTCAACGACCACATCAACAACCTGGCCATCCAACTGCGGCTCAAGGGCCACGCGGTGAAGATCGTCGCGCCCCTCGCGAACTCCAAGGAGCGCGACCTCGACCCGGACTTCGTCCCGATGGGGCGCCCGGTGCCCATACCGAGTGGGGGCGCCGTGGCGCGCATCAGCTTCTCCGTCTGGCTCGAGCCGCGCGTCCGCGAGCTGCTGGAAGCCGAGCGCTTCGACATCGTCCACCTCCACGAGCCGATGGCGCCCGCGCTGCCGCTGACCTTCCTGCATTGTTCCACCGCCGTGAACGTCGGCACCTTCCACGCGTACAAGGGCACGCGTTTCCTGCGCGCGTGGCGCTACCTGAGCCGTCGGTGGTGGCGCAAGCTCGACGGCCGCATCGCCGTCTCGAAGCCCGCCGCCGACTTCGCCAGCCGGTTCTACCCGGGCGAGTACGAGGTCATACCCAACGGCGTGGACATCGACCGTTTCGCGTCGCCGGCGGCGCCGATCGAGCGCTTCGCGGACGGCAAGCGGAACCTGCTGTTCGTCGGCCGCCTGGAGCGGCGCAAGGGCCTTCGGCACCTCTTGATGGCCTACGGCAGGCTCAAGTGGCGATACCCCGACCTCCGGCTCATCGTGGTCGGCGGCGGCAACCCCGGCGAGGACGTGCTCAGCCTGATCGGCGAGCGCGATCTCACCGACGTGGAGTTCGTCGGCCGCGTGGGGAGCGAGGACCTGCCGCGCTACTACCAGGCGGCCGACGTCTTCTGCGCCCCGAACACCGGCCGCGAGAGCTTCGGCATCGTGCTGTGCGAGGCGATGGCCGCGGGCAAGCCCATCGTCGCATCGCGTATCGACGGCTTCAGCCGCGTCATCTCGAACGGCGTGGAGGGGTTCTTGGTCAAGCCCAAGGACGACGCGGAGATGGCGTTCGCCATCGCGCGCCTGCTCGACGACCCCGGCCTGCGCCGCGACATGGGTGCTCGCGGGCGCATCACCGCCGAGCAGTACCGGTGGGACGTGGTGGCCGACCGCGTGCTCGCTCACTACCGCTCGCTGCTCTGGCGGCGCGCCCAGAAGGAGGCGGCGGGGTGAGAGCCCCGCGCCTGCAAGTTCGGGCGTGGGCCGCCCGCTTCGTCGTCGAGCCGCCCGCGCGCCTGCTCCTCGCCCTGCACATCCACCCGAACGCCATCACGGCCGCCGGCTTCGCGGTCGCGGCCGCAGCCGCGTACCTGCTCGCGGAGGGCCGCCTGTGGCAGGGCGGCATCGTCATGCTCGCCGGTGCGGCGCTGGATATGTACGACGGTGCGGTCGCCCGGCTGGGGGGCAAGGAATCGACGTTCGGCGCGATGCTGGACTCGGTCCTCGACCGCCTCGGCGAGATCGCCGTCCTGTTCGGGCTGCTCATCTACTACGTACGCGGAGCCGACGACGTCGGCGCCTACCTCGCTTTCGGCGCGCTCGCCGCCTCGCTCATGGTCAGCTACCTGCGCGCCCGCTCCGAGGGCCTCGGCGTGCCGGGCGACGTCGGCCTCATGGGCCGGCCGGAGCGCATCGTCGTCCTTGGCGCCGGGCTGCTGCTGGGCTACCCTGCGTGGGCGCTCGGGATCATCGCCGCGCTGGGCTCGCTCACCGTCGTGCAGCGCGCCGTCCACGTCTGGCGCGCCGGCCGCCGCGCGTAGGCTCGTATAGAATGGCGCTCCGCCCCCCCCAAAGCGGGCGCGCCAGCGACGAGACGAGTGAGGAGACGCACATGGCGCTGTTGGCCGAGGACGACCGCAAGGCGATCGAGAAGCACTTCTCCGAGACGCTGGAGAGCGACGTCGTCCTGCGGCTCTTCACGCAGTCGGCGGCGCGCAGCTTGCTGATCGTGCCCGGCCAGCAGAGCGGGGACGGCGAGTCCGCGAAGATGACGCAGCAGCTGCTCGAGGAGCTCGTCGCGTGCTCGCCGAAGCTCAGCCTCCAGATCCACGACGTGCATGGTGACGGCGCGGACGAAGCGCGGCGCCTCGGCATCGAGCACATCCCGGCGATCGTGTTCGGCGACGATGAGCACGGCCGCGTGCGGTTCTACGGAACACCCATCGGCAACGAGTTCGGGACCGTCATCGCCAGCATCGAGGGGCTGTCCAAGGCGCAACCGATGCTGCGGGCTGAGGTCGCGCAAGCGGCCCGCGAGCAGATCGACGAGCCGGTCCACCTGCGGGTCTTCGTCACACCGACCTGACCGCACTGCCCCCGTGTGGCCCGTGCGGCCCACGCCCTGGCGATGGCCAACGAGCACATCAGCGCCGAGGTCGTCGAGGTGCAGGAGTTCCCCGACGTCGCCCAGCACTACCAGGTGCGGGGCGTGCCCAAGACCGTCATCAACGACAACGCGGAGTTCGTGGGCGCCGTCCCCGACGAGATGTTCCTCGACGCGATCCTGGAGTCCCTGGGCAAGCCGCCAGTCGATTGGGCGCTCCCGGAGCCACCGCCCGCCCCGTCCACGCCTCTCTAGGGCCCGTTAGTCGGCCTCGACGACCGATAGCAGGTACTTGCGGATGAACGGGTCCAGCGAGCCGTCCAGCACGGCTTGTGGGTCCGTGGACTCGTGGCCGGTACGGTGGTCCTTGACCAGCTTGTACGGGTGCAGCACATAGCTCCGTATCTGGTTGCCCCAGCCCGCTGAGACGTGCTCGCCCTTGAGCTTCGCGCGCTCCTCGGCCCGGCGCGCGATCTCCCGCTCCATGAGCCGGGACCGCAGGATCTTGAGCGCGACCTCCCTGTTCTGGAGCTGCGAGCGCTCGTTCTGGCAGGAGACGACCAGGCCGCTGGGCAGGTGCGTGAGGCGGACCGCGGTCGAGTTCTTCTGCACGTGCTGCCCGCCCGCCCCGCTTGCCCGAAAGACGTCCATGCGGATGTCGTCCGGGTCGATCTGGACGTCCACGTCGCCCTCGGCCTCCGGCAGCACCTCGACGAGCGCGAAGGAGGTGTGGCGCGCGTGTGCGGCGTCGTACGGCGAGAGCCGCACGAGGCGGTGCACGCCGCGCTCGGCCTTCGCGTAGCCGTAGGCGTGCGGGCCGGTGAGCTCGAGCGTCGCGCTCTTGATGCCCGCCTCCTCGCCCGGGGACATATCGAGGACGACCGCCTTGTAGCCGCGGTGCTCCGCCCAGCGCGTGTACATGCGCACGAGCATCTGGGCCCAGTCCTGGGAGTCGGTGCCGCCGGCGCCGGCGTGGATCGCCAGCAGGGCGCCGCGGTGGTCGTGCTCTCCGGAGAGCACCAGCTCGAACTCGCGCTCCTCGGCCTCGGCGAACAGCGTGGACGCCTCCGCCTCCAGCTCGCCGCGGATCGATGCGTCGCCGGAGTCGATGGCGAGGTCGAAGAGCTCGACGGTGGACGTGACGCGCCGCTCGAAGCCCTCCCAGCCGCTGATGGTCTCGCGGAGCCGGGCGAGGTCGCGCATCGCCGCTTGGGCGCGGCGCGGGTCGTCCCAGAAGCCGGGCTCGGCGGCTAGCGCTTCGAGGCGCTTCGCCTCTGCTTCGCGCGTGGGGAGGTCAAAGCCGCACCATGATGCCGGCGACGTGTGCCGCCAACCGGGTCAGACGTTCTCGCAGCTCTTCCATGGCGTGGCTCCGGGGAGCTATCTTGGATGTGGGCCGACTCGATTGTACCACGGGCACCGCATGGTGGCCCGGTGGACGCCCATCGAGAGACCCGCACGGATGGTCGGGGTGCCCGGATTCGAACCGGAGACCTCTTGCCCCCCAGGCAAGCGCGCTGACCGTGCTGCGCCACACCCCGCGACCCACATCCTATCAGCGGGTCCGAAGCGGCGGAAGCCGTGGTCTCGCTACGCGGCCGCTGGCACGCGGGCGCGCTTGAGCGAGCGGTGTATCGTGCGGGGGCTGACGCTGAAGCGGTCGGCCACCTGGAACACGCTCAAGCCCTCATCGCGGTACGCGGCGATGACCTCGTCGTCGCGGTTGCGCTGCTTGTAGGCCTGGTACCAGGCGGGGTCGTCGTACTTGCACTGCGGCAGGGGGCACTGGAGGCACGAGAGCGCGACCTCGCAGCCCGTGTCGGCGTAGTGCATCAGCTCGGGCAGCCCGTCCAGGACAGGCTCGTGGCGCCGTCGTCGTGACCTGGCATATGTGCGCATCTCCCTCATCTCCTTTCAGCGGCTCGTGCTAATCGGCTGTTCCTACGTTGGTTCTAGGACGCGAGCGCGGCCTCAGGCTCAGCGGCCACCGCGGCCGTGTGCCCCGGCGGGTCGGCGAGCAGCAGCAGTCCGCGCAGGAAGCCCTCGTCGGCGGACGGCAGCTCGACGCTGACGTGCCCGCCCGCTGCGAACGCGGCGGACGCGCTCTCGATCTCGTGGCGCAGGATGCGGTATTCGGGGGAGCCGTCGGCGCGATAGAGGCGGACGCGGCCGGTATGCGCCGCGGCCATCAGCCCGAGGGCCTGCGCCGAGGCTTCGTGCTCCGCGCTGGTCGTCCACGCCACCTGTGGGCGCCCGAGCGCTCGGGCGAGCAGGTGGCGCAGCTGGCTGGCCGCGGCCGGGCTCGCGCCGGGTGCGTCGGCGATGACGTGTGTGCAGCCCCACGTCTCGCCGACGACTTCGGCGATGCCCTGGGCGAGTGCTTGAGCGTCGGGGGCTTCGAGCCAGCGGTGCTCGATCACGCGGAGCGCCCCCGGTGCGTCCTCGGCGATCGTGACGACGGCCGTCGCGCCGTGCGCGGGGGCGTCCCAGCCGAGGCCCGCCTTGCCAACGCTGGCTCGTTGTGGGAGCCGCGTGACGACGATTGAGGCGCGCGCCGGCACGCCGGGGGTCGGAGCGTGCCGGCGCGCATGGTCGCCGTCGAGCGCGCGTTGCTGCGCCTCTGGGACGAGTGGGCCGGTGGCCGGAGTGGGGACGAGCGCATAGCGGGCCTGGAACTCCGGGCTCGCCTCACCCAGCCGGTCCCTAGCGTCGCTGACGCGTCCGCCGTAGCCGGGCAGCTCGTCCGCCGCCTGCTGCCACGGCACGCGGAAGTGGCGCCTGGGGAGCCCTGCGCTCTCCAAGCGGCGGTTGGCCTGCTTGCGCGCCTCGAACGCGGTCTCGCCGTTCCACGCCGTCCCGTAGAGGACCGTCGTCGCGCCGGATGCCGCGGCAAGCAGCTCGAGGTGGGCGAGCGTCGTGGGATCGAGCGCCTCGGCGTTCGTGACCTGGAGCAGCCCGAAAGGACCGTGCGCGGCCGCCGCCTCCTCGGGCGTGAGGAAGCAGACCTCCGCCCGGCCGAGCCGGACGCGGTTGCCGTAGACCCAGGTGAGCCCGCTGGCGGCCCCCGCGCGCAGGTGGCGTGCGAGGCGGTCGGCGTCGGGATGGCGGTGAGCTGGCCCGACGTGGAGGAGCCGGACGCTCTCGTTGACGTGTAAGCCGAGGAGCAGGACCTCGAGCTGGGCCGCGATCTCGCGTGCGCCCGCACCGCGGGCCATCTCGACGGTGATCGTGAGGCCGCGCTCATGCAGCACGCTGTCGAGGACAGCGTGGGCGATCTCGGTCTGGTAGGGCGCCAGTTCTTGCATCGGATTCCGTACACCCGTTCTAAAGTGGGGCTATAGTAGAACGCCCGTTCTGGCATGTCAACCCAAGAACGGAACAGATGTGCTGGGATCGGGGAAGGGCAGCTTCTGGTGCGGCCTCACTCGGGCCGAGGGGGCCGTCTAGCAGGCCGCGGCCAGCAGGAGCGCGTTGCGCGTGTCCGTGCTGGTGGGGTGCACGAGCTCGCCGCGCTCGATGTGGAGGCGCAGCGCGCCGTCCAGGAACGTCAGGATGCCGTCCGGCAGGCTCAGGAACGCGGCATCGCGCACGCTCTGCTGGAACGGGTACATCGCGGACTTGTGCGGGTCGAGCTTGTCGGCCAGGAACACGACCTGCCCGACGGGCGCGAGGTCCGCGTGCGCCGTCGTGTGCCAGCGAACGCCGTCGAGGACGTCCGGGTCGTCGATCGCGCCGTCGGCAGCGAGCCACGCGGCCCCCACGGGGCCGTGCAGCAGGACCGGCGCGTACCGCTCGACCGCGTTGATGGCGAGGCCGGCGCGCTCCGCCTCCTCGAGCAGCCGCGGGCCGGGGATGTGGCGTGCCACGTCGTGGGCGGCGGCCGTGAGCTCGGCCGTGTCCGCGTCCACGCCGTGCGCCTCGCCGAGGTCGCGCGCGATCTCGCGGACGCGGCCGACGTGCGCGCGCAGCCCGGCCGGCAGCGCGTCGAGCCGGGCTTGGAGCGTGGGTGGGAGCTCGATGGCCATGCGGCCTAGGCCATCGGGCCGAGCGGCCGGCCGCCCAGGACGTGCAGGTGGAAGTGCGGCACCTCCTGGCCGGAGTCGGGGCCCTGGTTGACGACGATCCGGTAGCCGCCGGCCGCGAGTCCCGCTTGCCGTGCGACCGCAGGCGCGACCTCGAAGCAGTGCGCCGCGGCGGCGGCCTGCTCGTCCGTCGCGTCGGCGAGGGCCTCCACGTGGGCGTAGGGGATCAGCAGCAGGTGCACCGGCGCCTTGGGGTTGATGTCGCGGATGGCGAAGGCCGTCGCGTCGTCGAAGAGCTTCTCGGACGGGATGTCGCCGCGGCCGATCTTGCAGAAGATGCAGTCGTCGCTTCGGGCCATGACGGCGCTCGGGGGCTAGCCGGGGCCGCCCACCGCCAGGCACGTGACGGTGCGCTGGATGCCGTCGATCGTGTGCACGCTGCCGGTGACGGCGTCGCCCACGGAGCCCAGGTCGTCGGCTTCGATGATCGCGATGATGTCGTAGGGGCCCGTGACGACGTCCACGGAGGAGACGCTTCCGACCCCGCGGAGCTTGGACACGACGTCCTTCGTCTTGCCCACCGTGGTCTCGATCAGCACGAACGCCTTCGTCTTCGCCATGATGCGCTCCCCTCCGGCCGTGGCCCCGTTGATGCCACGGGATGATATGCGCGGCCACAAGGAGCGTCAACGCTGGCTGAGGGGAAGAGGTTCGGAAGAGGCCTGGATGCGCTACTGCCCCCCACCGAGCCGCCTGCCGCCGAACCCGCCGCCGCCTTCCGGTACGACCGTGATCGACGTCGCGACGACGGTCCCGTCGGCCGCTCGCTCGCTCACCACCGTCACCTGCATACCTGGCTCCAGGTCGGCCAGCGTGCCGTCGGCGAAGATCTGGATGGTGGTCTCCGGCCCCACGTCCGCCTGGAGCGGCCCCCGCGCCGTGTCGATGGTCAGCGTATCGCCCTCGATGGTCTCGATCGTGCCGAAGAGGCCGCGCTCCCCGCCGCCGGTCCCGTCGCCGGTTCCACCCCCGAACCCGCCTCCTCCCCCGCCGAACCCGCCGCCAAACTGCCCGCCGAACTGCTCCTGCAGCTGGGCGAAGGTGTCGGGATCGAAGTCGCCGGACTGGAACTGCTGGCGGAGCGCATCGAGGTCCAACGCGCCGGTCCCGCCTGTGGCTTGCGTGTCTGCCGCCGCGGTTGCTTCGGCGGCGTCGTTCGCCTGGCTCTTGCCCAGGGCGATGCCGCCCGCGAACGCGCCACCGGCGACCGCCAGCGCGGCGACGACGGCGATCACCAACATGACTGGCTTCGTATTCATCCGTCCCTCCTCAAGCGTCGCTATTCCCTACTCGTAGCGCAGGGCGTCGATCGGGTGCAGTGCGGCGGCGCGCATCGCGGGGTAGATCCCGAAGAAGAGCCCGATGGCCCCCGAGACCACCAGCGCGAGCACGGCTATGTCTCCGCTGAAGGTGGTCTGGAAGTCCTGGCCCCCCAGGCTGCGTCCGTCGAGCAGGCGGGAGAGCCCGAGGCCGACCACGACGCCGGCGAGGCCGCCGCCCAGGCTGAGCAGCGTGGCCTCGGTCACGAACTGGAGCATGATGTCCTTCCGCTTGGCGCCCATGGCCTTGCGGATGCCGATCTCCCGCGTCCGCTCGGTCACCGAGACCAGCATGATGTTCATGATGCCGATGCCGCCGACCAGCAGCGAGATGCTGGCGATGGCGCCAAGGAACACGACGAAGGTGTCGGTGGTCTCCTCCAGCGCCTCGATCGTTTCCTGCTGGCTGTTGATGGTGAAGTCGTCCTCGCCGGTGATGCGGTGGCGCAGCCGCAGGACCGTCCCGATCTCCCGGACGGCGCTGTCCATCGAATCGGCGCTCTTCACCTGGACGCTGATGGTCTGGACCGTGACGCCCCCCTGGGGCGTCCGCTGCCCGCCCAGCCGATAGTAGGCGGTGGTGATCGGGACGAGGACTTGGTCGTCGAAGCTGCCGAAGGCGCCTCCACCCTGGCTCTCCAGCACGCCGATAACCTCGAAACGGCGTCCGTTGATACGCACCGTCTGGCCGACGGGGTCGCGGAAGCCGAACAGCGTCTCGGAGACGCTGGAGCCCAGCACGACGACCTCGGAGCGGTTGTCGACGTGACCGCGCGTGATGAACTCGCCGCTGTCCACGGCAACGTTGCGCACGGACGGGTACGACGGCGTGACGCCGATGATCTGGGTGAACGTGTTCTCGCGGCCGGCCACCACCTGCCCGTTGCTGCGCAGCTCCGGGGCGACCGCGGCGACGGACGGCGCGAACACCGGGTCCAGCAGCGCGTTCGCGTCCTCCAGCGTCAGCGTCGAAGCGCTGCCCTGCCCGAAGAACACGTTGCCCTGACTGGCGGCCCCGGGCTGCACGAACAGCAGGTTCGTGCCGAGTGCCTCCAGGCGCTCGGTGATGGCCGCCTGGGCGCCGCGGCCGATGGACATGAGCGAGATGACCGCGGCCACGCCGATCACGATGCCGAGCAGCGTGAGCCCGGCGCGGAGCTTGTTGGCGCCGATCGAGGAGAGCGCGGTGCGCAGCGTCGTGAGCGGGCTCATCGCGCGCCTCCCGATGGCGCGGGCGCGCTGGGCGCGGCGGCGCGGCGCGTGCCGTCGACGGGCACGTCGCTCACGACCCGCCCGTCGAGCACGGAGATGGCGCGCTTCGTATGGGAAACGATGTCCGGCTCGTGGGTCACGATGACGACGGTGATGCCCTCGTCGTTCAGCCGCTGGAGGATGGCGATGATCTCGACGCTGGACTTGGAATCCAGGTTCCCGGTCGGCTCGTCCGCCAGGAGGATCGACGGCTCTTTCACGAGAGCGCGGGCGATGCCGACGCGCTGCTGCTCGCCGCCGGACAGTTCCGTCGGACGGTGGTGCGCCCGGTGCGCCAGGCCGACGCGCTCCAGCGCCTCAAGCGCCCGTCGCCGGCCGTCGTGGCCGTTGCCGTACAGCAGCGGCATCTCGACGTTGGCGAGCGCGGTCAGCCGGGGCAGCAGGTTGTAGGTCTGGAAGACGAAGCCGATCTTCTGGTTGCGGATCTCGGCCAGCCTGTCGTCGCCGAGCTGGCCGACGTCGTCGCCCTCGAGGACGTAGCGCCCGGAGGTCGGCACGTCCAGGCAGCCAACGATGTTCATGATGGTGGACTTGCCCGAGCCGGACGGGCCGACGATGGCAACCATCTCCCCCTCGGCGACCGAGAGGGTGACGCCCTGGAGGGCGGCAACGTCCACGTTACCCATGCGGTAGACCTTCGTGACGTCGATGAGCTCGATCATCGCGCCGCGCCCCTAGTTGCCACGCCCGCCACCGCCGCCGCCGCCGCCACCGCGTTGGCCGCCACCACCGAATCCGCCTCCGCCGCCGAGGTTCCCGAACTGGCGGAAGGCCTGGCGGAAGTCGAACTGCTGCGTGGACGTGCCCGAGCCCTGGAGCACGACGCGCTCTCCCTCGGAGAGGCCCTCGCGGACGGCGACCCAGAACTCGTCGTTGTTGCCCAACACGACCGCCCGCTCCTCCACGCCGCCGCTTTCGCTGACGACCTGGATCACGGGGGCGTCGAAGGAGCCGGTCACGGCCGAGAGCGGCACGAGCACCACGTTGTTCTCGCGGCGGATCACGATGTCCGCCGTCGCGCTCAAGCCCTCGCGCAGACTCACGTTGCGCGGGACTTCGAGCCGGATGCGGATCGGATAGCTCACGACGCCCTGCTGGTTGATGCCCACGGTGGCGATCGAGGAGACCGTCGCCGAGAGCACGGCGCCCGGCAGCGCATCCATCGTCACCTCGGCGGCCGCGCCGACGCGCACGAAGAGCACGTCGATCTCGTCCACGACGCCGTCAAGCTCCACGACGGTCGGGTCCACGATCTCCACGATGGGCGTGGTGCGGTTCACCGTATCCCCCACCGCGACGTTGACGAACGTCGTCAGGCCGGCCATCGGCGCCCGGAGCGTCGAGGCATCGAGCCGCTGGAGCTCGAGCTCCAGCGCGAGGCGCGCCGTCGTTACCTGTGCTCCGAGGAGCTCGAGCGCCAGCGGCGCCCCCGCCAGCAGCGCGGCGAGGCTGGACTCGGCGCCGGCGAGGCTTGCCTCGGCCACCGCCAGGTCCGTGGTCGCGACGCCCACGTCGAGAGGGTCGGCGCCCGCGAGCACGTCCGCGAGCGTCTCCGTGTCATCGGCGAGGCCATCGGAGGCCTTCGTCACCGCGGCCACCGCCGCGGCCACCGCCTTCGATGCGGTCGTCTGCGCCGTCTCCCAGGCGAGATCGGCGCTCCGGAAGTCGTCCCAAGCCGTGTCCATCTCACCGCGCACGCACGCGCCCTGCGGCGGGACCGTCACGCCGTCGCAGACGGCCAGGACCGCGCCGGGGAAGAACGCCAGCACGAAGTAGACGTCCCGCTCGTTCCACCGGGTAGCAGGGTCGTCCACCGGCACCTCCTGCGTCGGGTCGGCGATGTTGCTGACGTACGACATATCGACAAGCGATGGAAGGTCGACGCCCCACACGTCCAGGAGCGCGCCGGGGTCCAGACTGGCCTCGTCTGCGGACAGCTCGATGCCCAGCCACCGGTCGAAGACGTCCCGGTATCCCTGCGCGGCCTCCGCGAGGTCATCCACGGCCGCGGCGACGTCGCTGGCTCCCTCCTCGGCCGTCACCGAGAGCACGGACTCGGCGTCGGCCAGCGCCGTGGCTGCGGCCGCGGCATCGAGCCGCGCCTGTGAGATGTCGCCCGCGGTGGGCCCCGCGATCGCGGTTGCCGCGGCGTCCTGCGCGTCGACGAGCGCGAGCTTCGCGGCGGCGAGGGACGCTTGCGCTTTCGCGAGCTCGAGCGGCGTGTAGCCGGCGCTCGCGGCCGCGAGCGCGTTCTCGGCGTCGGAGAGCGCGATCCTCGCCTCGCCGACCGCCTCCTCCAGCGCTCCCACCGCCGCCGCGTCCAGGGTCACGAGCGCCTGTCCCTCCTCCACCGCGTCGCCCTCCTTGACCAGGACCTCCGCGACGGTCCCTTGGGAGCCGAACGTGAGGACCTCCCTGGTCGGGTAGAACAGGCTCCCGTTGGTGGACACCCGGTTGATCAGGTCTCCCAGCTGCACCGGGATGACCTGTTGGTCCGCGCTCAGCGCATCGTCGCCGTCCGCGATGACGAGCGAGTACACCCCGTACGCGGCCCCGCCGAGCACGATGGCTCCGACGACGATGAGCTGCCAAACCTTGATGGCCTTCAACATGCGTGCTCCCCCTGTGCATGACCCCCGGAGGCCGCGGCGCAAGCGCGCGGCCCCCCGCTTCTCTCAAGAACGTACGTCCGCGGCAAACGTCAGGGCGCACGACATGATACGGCGA
>JACZSI010000075.1 GCA_022574265.1 Chloroflexota bacterium
CAGCTTCGTCGTGCTCCATCTCGCCGCAAGCTCCATGGCGGGCTCGATGCAGACCATCGGCACCGATATCGCGCCGGCCCACGCCCGCGGCAGGTTCTTCGGCGTCTCGCGGCTCGTCGCGCAGTCCGGACGTATCGGCAGCCCGGCGAGCTTCGCGTTCCTGAGCGTGACGGCGCTCGCCAGTGGTGGCATCATTGCCTTCTTCGTGGCAGAGACGCTCCGCAAGGACCCGGGGCTGCGCGTCCCCGCGAGGACCCGCCGCAGCGACTGAGGAGGTGGTCTGGTGCGACCGATCCGACTCGCGTACCGAGACCGTGACCGGCTGCCGGTGATCGAGTGCATACGGGAGATGGCACGGCGCCACTACGACGTCGATGTCGTCGTCGTCCGGATCGAGCCCACCGACGAGTACGAGGCCGCGCTCTTCGACGACCGCTGCGACCTCATCGTCGAGCACCTCGAGTACCTGTACGCAAGAGCGGCCGTCCACTCGGAGACGGAGGCGACGATGTTCTGCGCGCCCGTCGACCGCACCGGAGTCGAGTTGATGGCGCTGCCTGCGGTGAAAGACGCGAGCGAGCTGCGGGGCAAGACGGTCGCGGTGCGCTCGTCGGGCCGCCCCGACTCGCTCTACATGCGGCTGAAGGCCGCTGGCCTCGACCCGAGCGACACCGTGCTGGTGCCCGACCGTGACGTGGGCCGGTGGAACCAGTGGAAGAAGGTCGTTTCGGGCGAGTGCGCCGCTGTGTTCATGTCGCCCCTCCACATGGCCTCGGCCGAAGCTGCGGGCCTCAGGGTGCTGCCCCTGCCCGACCTGCCCATGATCGGGAACTACGGTCATGCGTGCCTCACACGGTTCGCGACGGAGAACGACGCGCTGATGGAGGACTACGTGCGCGCCGTCGTCCACGCGATATGCCTGATCAAGTACCGGCCGGCGGAGGCGTTGGAGGTCGTGCTCGCCGCGCCCACCACCCAGGAGGGGGACGACGCCGCCGAGCTCGAGCGTCGCATCGGCATCATCGCTCAGACGCTTCTGACCACGCCGTTCCCATCGGATGAGGCCATCGCGAACACGCATGCGGTCGCCATCGCCGAGGACCCGGCTTCCGCGGGCGTCGATCCCCGAACGCTGTGGAGCGCGCGATGGGTCGAGCGGCTCGAGGGGTCTGGGTTCATCGCCGGACTCGTGGCGGAGCTGAGCGCGGACGGCTGAGCCGCCTGTCGGATGTTTTCGGAGGAGGAGCCGAGCATGACCGAGCAAGCTGCACGCCACCTGCGGATCGTCGTCCCACCCGCCGCCTGGACGGCGGCGATGGAGGACGGCTCCGTGCAGGTGCCGGGCCTCACGTGGGAGACGGCCGCGCACATCGCGCACGCCCCCGAGCGGTTCGTCGCGACCCGCGAGCAGGCCTACGACGTGGGCGAGAACGGCCTGCGCCGCTACATCATCGACCTCCTTGACGGTGCGCCGCCGACGGCCATCCCCGTCTTCTTCAGCCGTGAGTACATGCACCGCAACCTGCTGGTCCGCGAGGACTCGCCCCTCTCGGGCCTCGCGGACCTGGCCGGCAAGCGGATCGGCTCCCGGCTGACGGTCGTCTCCGGCACGGGCGCGGCGGTACTCATGATGCTGGAGCAGGCGTACGGCGTGGACCTGCTCTCGCTCAAGCTACACATGGACGTGGGACGCTTCCCCACCAATCGCATGGGCCTCGACATGCAGCCGGGTCCTGAGACCGACGACGTGGCCCTCTCTCAGCTGCTCGGGGGCGATCTGGACGCCGTCATCATGACGACGGGACCCCGCTACTATTCGCTGTTCGGCGGCGACGGCATCGACGACGTGGTGGCTGCGCACCCCGGTCTCCGGACGCTGGTCACCGAGCCGGACGTGATCGTCGACGCGTATCGGCGCACGGGCCTCTACCCGATCTCGGACGTGGTCGTCCTGCGCCGGGAGCTGGTCGACGAGGCCCCCGAGGCCCCCGCCCAGCTGGTGGACGCGTTCTCGCGGGCGAACGCCCTCGCTGGCCGCCACCGGGACGCCGACGAGCAGCGCATGGCGGACCGCGAGCTCGCGCTGCTCGACCGCGACCCGTACGGCTACGAGCTGGGGCCCGACCAGCGCCTCAACCTCAAGGCGTACACGGACTTTTTCTACCGCATGGGCGCGATCGAGCGCCCGCTGGAGCCCGAGGAGCTCTTCGTTCCTTCTACCTTGCCCTGAAAGGGCCACCGTGCGCTGAGGGCACGGCGGCCAGCAACCTGCGCTTAGGAGCACTTCTCATGCAGCCACGAAACGTCGTCCGGATCGGCCCCTCCCACTATCACGTCGGCCACATCGTCCCGGCGATGGTCGCCAAGGAGATGACCTACTTCGAAGAGGAGGGGCTGGCCGCCTACGACCTCTATCACGGGGGGCTCATCCCGGCCATCGCCGAGACCATCGCGCTGCGGCGAGCGATGACCGAAAAGGGCGTTGACATCACGCCCGACGTGAAGCCGAGCGCCGTGTTCGCGCTCGCTGCCCGGGGCGAGGACGTGCACATCGTCGGGTGCTGGCGCAACCGGCAGGACTTCCACTGGTACGGCGCGAAGGGCCTTGAAAGCTTCGCGGACCTCAAGGGCAAGCGCCTCGGCGTCCGCGACCTCGGTGGCATCGACCACGTTTCGCTGCGGACGGCGCTGAAGCGCCACGGCCTCGACCCTGAGCGCGACGTTACCTTCGTGCGCGGCTCGCGCTTCCATCCGCACGAGCACCCGGAGGTGACGCTGCGCGAGGGCGAGGTGGACGTCGTCGCGGTCAACGAGGGCGACCGCACGGGGGTGGCGGAGGAGGGTTACCCGCTGCTGCTGACCTCGCGCGACCTGTATCCCCGTGGCCGCGCCGACCGGGTCATCATCGCGACCGAGCGGATGGTCGAGCAGGAAACGGAGCTGCTGGAAGCCTACCTCCGTGCAACGATCCGGGCCTACTGGTTCATCACCGACTACGGCGTCAACCGGCCCTATCTCGAGGCGCTGGTGAAGCGGCTGCGCCAGACCTGCCTCGATGCCGAGGAGGCCTCCCGCTCCGGCGTGGAGGGCGGTGGCCGGCTGTCGCTGCCCTTCGACGGCGCGCCGTCCGTCGAGGCCTTGCGCGACATGGTGGACGAGGGGAAGGAGTTCGGGGACCTCGACGACGGCTTCGAGCTCGAGCCCGTCGTGCGCCTCGAGTTCGTCGAGCGCGCGTTCAAGGAGCTCAAGGCCCGCCCCGTGCTTGCGGACCAGATGCAGCACGTGCGCGACATCTTCGTGGCGCGAGACCCCGACCAGCTTCCGCCTGGAGCCTAGGCTACTGGCTCGACCGGGCGTAGCCGAGGACCTTGTCCACGACGTTGCGCATCGGCGTCCCGCCCAGGAACCGCGCGAGGTTGTCCTCGAACAGCGGGATGACGCGGTGCCACTGGGTGCCGCTCGGCCCCGCCGTGCGGGGCGTGATGGTGACGTTGGGCAGCCGCCAGAGCTCCGAGCTCGCTGGGAGCTCCCGCCCGCCGCTCGCGAACGTGTTGAGGACCGCGCCGGCGATAGGCCCGTCCCTCAGCGCGCGGACGAGCGCGGCCTCGTCGGAGATCGACTGGCGGCCCGTCATGTTGATGAGGTAGGAGCCGGGCTTCATCGCCATCAGCTCTCGCTCGCCCATCACGTCCTTCTCGACCGATGGCAGGCAGAGCACGACGTAGTCGGCGCGGGCGAGCAGACCGAGGAGCGCCTCGGGCGGGCCGAGCTCGTCGACGTGGTCCGGCACGTCGCCGACGTGCCGCTTGGTGGCGGCCACATGCATGCCGAAAGCCTTGGCCTTGCGGGCGAGCTCCGAGCCGATGGCGCCCAGCCCTATGACGAGCAGCGTCTTGCCCTCGATCTGCTGGGGCACGAGCGACTCGTCCCACCGCCGCTCCTGCTGCGCCTGCCAGCACTCGGGCAGCCGTTTGGCCAGCGTCAGGATGCAGGCGATGCCGAACTCGGCGAAGGGCACGGCCGCGATGCCCGTCGAGGTCGTCACGTCGATGGGCCGTTCCATGATGGCCGGCGTGAGGTAACCGGCCGCGCCGCCATGCTGGAGGTGCACCCAACGCAGGCTCTCCATCCGCTGAACGATCTCGTCGGGGACCGGCTCCTGGGTGAAGATGACCTCCACGCCGCCGAGGTCCTCGGGGACCTCGTCTTCGCCGCCCACGAAGTCGATCTCGGGATGCCGCTTTCGGAGGCCCGCGGCCTCCTCCTCCGGCATGTCGAGCCTCAGCCAGAGTCGCATGGCAGGAAACAGACGTCCTTGTCGCCAATCGTCCGCATGAACCCGTCCAACCCCAGCCGATGCTGTGCCACGACGACCATCGGCCCCACGTCCGCGCCGCCGGGCAGCGAAACGTACGTTTCCATTGGGCTGCCGTCGACCTCGAGCGCAACGAGAGATCCTGCCATTCGGTTCACCTTGGCTCGCTGATTGCGGTGCAAGACTAGCAGGTGAACTGCGGCGTGGTGGGAGCCCGGGAGCGTGATGCAACGGGGTGAAAACCGATATGAGCGACCGAACAAGCTAAAGCTAGTTGCCGTTCCCGATGGCACTAGCCTAGCCAGGCCCTCTGGGAAGCTGGAGCTAGTCCGTCCTCGCCGCTGCCGCTACAATGCGCCGCGCGTGCTAGGAGCGAAGGAGGAGGACGCATGGACGTTCAGGCCCAGGACACAGCGCTGGTTGTCACAGACCCGCAGAACGACTTTCTCAGCGAGCAAGGAGTCGTTTGGGGACTGGTCGGGGACAGCGTGACTGAAAACAAGACCGTGGAGCACATCGAGGCCTTGTTCAAGGCAGCGAAGGACGCCGGCTTCGACGTGTTCGTCTCGCCTCACTACTACTTCCCCACCGACCACGGCTGGAAGTTCGGCGGCACGGTGGAGGCCATGATGCATGACATCGGGATGTTCGACCGCAGTGGCGCACTCAGCCTGGACGGGTTCGAGGGGTCCGGCGCCGACTGGCTGCCCTTGTACACGAAATACATCAACGACGGGAAGACCATCGTGGCCAGCCCCCACAAGGTCTACGGGCCGGAGTCGAACGACTTGGTTCTCCAACTGCGGAAGCGTGGCAAGAGCAAGGTGCTGCTGGCCGGCATGTCGGCGAACCTTTGTGTTGAGGCCCACATGCGTGAGCTGCTGGAGCAGGGGTTCGAGGTTACCGTGGTGAAGGACGCGACCGCGGGGGCTCGGCATCCGGAGCTCGGCGACGGTTACCAGGCCGCGTTGACTAATTTCGGCTTCCTCGCTAACGGCGTGGTGACGACGGACGAGGCGGTGAAGTCAATGCGGGGGTAGCCTGCTCCCGAACTGAGCGTGTGTGGGGCTAGGCGCGGCGCCCGTAATCGGAGCTAATGCTCCGCCCTCCATCCACGACTCGCCCAAATTAGCTAAAGCTAATCGGCGGGACTGGTGGCTCCGGTACTCGGGGTAAAGGCTTCGGTGACCGCGACGGCGCCGAACCCTTCAACGTCGGCGCCACCGGGCACGTAAACGGTCATGCCAACGGCAGCGGCGCCGGTTCCGTGGCGGGGCGTGCGCATCGGTTGGTGCGCGCTCCATCGGTCTTCGGCCGGGTCATAGGATTCCGTCTCGGAGAACACTCCAGTCGCATCTGAACTGTTGCCCTCGCCACCGAAGACGTATAGACGTCCGTCGAGCACCGCGGCTGCCGCGCCGGCCCGGGAGGTCGGCATGGGCGCGCGCGTAGACCAACGCCCGGCCGTGGGGTCGTAGGCATCGAGCCGCGCCCGGTGCAACCCGATGCCCCCGCCTCGCCCGCCCGCCGCATACACGATGCCGTCGATGGTCCCGGCTACGAGGTGGTCGGCGGCAACAGGCAGATCAGGCAGCGAGGTCCATCTGTCGATAGTCGGGTCGTAAGCGGAGAAATCGGCGACGGCAGATTCCCGGAACCCTCCCGCGACATACAGCTTGCCGTCGGCGACGGTCACCCCGGAGGCACCACGATGCGTGCCCTCCGGCAGGGACCGACGCCGGTCCCACACGCCCGAAGGCCCGAGGGCGAATACGGTTCCCTGGGCGGCAAATGATCCGCCGGTGAGAAAACCGGCAACGTAGATCGTGCCGTCCAGCGCAGCGACGTTGGCGTGGTGTACGGGCGTCGGCAGCTCGGGGCCATCCCGCCATTCACCGTTCCGCGGGTCGTAGATCTCTACTCGTCCAACGGTCCTTCCCAGCCCATCGATACCGCCCAGCACCCACAGCTCGCCATCCAGGCTCACCACTCCGGTCTCCTGGCGGGCGCCACCGGGCATCGTCGGGAGCGTGGTCCACATGCCGCCCGGTGGGCCGTCGCTCCGCGCGCTCGCCGTCGGCTGCGCCGCCGTCGGAGCCGGCATGGCGGTTGCCGGGTCGACGGGCGCCGTCGTCGAGCCGGCCTGCTCGCTGCAACCCGCGGCGAGCAGCGTGACGAAGCACACGAGGAATGCCGCGGCACACAACGAGCGCTTCATGGGAAGGTGATACCAGCTAGGACGACCGAGGACAACGGGCGGCGCCGCATTCAGTTGGCCACGTGCATCCGATGCAGTAGGTCTCGACGACGGTAACTAGCCTTAGCTTGTTCGGCGCGATTCCTGGCGCCCTAAGGCGCTACTGTGCTGCTGCCTGCACCACAAGCGTGCCCTTCATGGCCTCGTGCCCAAAAATCTCGCACACATAAGCGAAGCTGCCGGGGCTGGTAGCCGTGATGGCAATCAACTTTTCGCTGCCGGCGATGATGACCTCGTTGATCCCCAACTCTTCGACAATGAAGGTGTGTACGACGAGGTCGTCGTTCTTCACGACGAGCGTGGCGGGCTGCCCCGCCTGGACCGCCACCTCCGTGGGATGAAACTGGGTGTCCTTCATCCCGACCGCGATGGCCCCAGCCTTCTCCTGCGCTCCGACCGTCTCCAAGCTGACGATGTGCAGGACGCCCGAAAGCAGCAGGAGGACGACTACGACCGCCGTGGCGCCGACCAACGACCGACCCTCCGCGGTGGTCGCGGTCTGCCGCACGGTGCCCCGCCGGCGCTGCAAGAATGCAACGACGCCGCCAATGGACGCAGCCACAACCGCCACGGTGGTCGTCAGCGCCGCAGCGAAGTCCCAGAAGCTATTGATGTGCGAGAAGCCGGTCGGCAGGGAAAGGAGGGTCGCAAGGAGGATGAGTACCGCCCAGACGGCGGCGAGGGTGAGCGCCCATCCGCCGATCCTCAGAGCAAGGAGGGCAATGACGACCGTCGGAACGGCGATGCCGGCCGAGGGGACGATGGTCCCCGGTTGGCCGCCTAGCTCAAGAATGACCCCCGTGACGAGGGCGGCGAGCGCGAAGACGAGCAGGCCCCCTGCGTTGAGACGCACGTAGAAGGGTCGGCTGCGCCAAAACCTTAGAGACGAATCATCCTGTGCCAAGGCCCTCCCTCAAAAGGGTTTGATCACCCTTAGTCAGGCGATCACCCTCAACCCGATGACGCTGACGCAGCGCTCCAGGGTCGCCGCGTTACTGTACTCGCGACGCGACGACGCCGCAAAACCGATCCGAAAAGCTACAGCTAGTTCGGAAGGTGGGTGAACGTCGGGCGAACCGCGTGTTTCGCGACCTAGCTAATTTGCTGTCCTCGGAACTCAAGCTCGATGCGCCCGTCGCGGTAGACGTGCGCGGCCGAGAGGA